>CAYRGR010000056.1:0-6774 GCA_964423755.1 uncultured Candidatus Peribacteria bacterium | reverse complement strand
TTGTAAAAGATGTTATATTCTCTTGTTTTTTTGTATTTCAAAATGACTCTGTCCGCTCAGGTTTTCTTTCTAAAACAGAGATTTTTTCCTGCATTTCTGTACTAGGTGTATAATAAGAAATTTCCATTTTTATATTTATTTTAGATAATCTCCTGATCCATTCTAATATATTATTGAAAAAATTACAACTATAAGTTATGAGATATTAGGAAAATTTTGTTTATAACGCAAGTTTTCTAAAAGATATTTATATTTATTTTACACTCACGAAACAAGTCTCGGAGAATTTACTCGATTAAAGTATGTCCAAAAAACTTTTTACTCAACATAATATAATTTTATCACTTACTAATTATAAAAAGGCTTTTAAAACTGTATTTATTTAAAAACTATTCTTCCACATCATCTTTTTTTAATTTTTTTATCAATGGTAAAAAACGTATATATTCTGTAATTTGTAATCATGAGTAACGACCTATTAATATATTTATAAAAAATATTACTATAAGAATTTCAGGATATGCTAGTAATAAATTTCTAAAAGTTATACTACCTAAAATCAGTCATCATATTATTCATAATATAATAAAAATAATAAGTGATGTAATTTGTGAATAAAAAGATTCTGTAGAATCATAGTCAGTAAAATGTTTTTCAACAATTATAGTAATTAGAATAATTGGAAAAAGTGATAATAATCATACGGAAGTTGCTGATAAGATAATGTTTTTTATGCTTTCAAATCATGCTCCGGCTCATATAAATATCATAATAATAAAAAGTAAAATAAAGATTGATCTACGTGCGATAATGGGTAAATAAATTCTTGAAACTATAAATTTGGTTAATAAGGAAGAAAAAAATGCAAGAATGAAGAAAAATAATGTTGGTATAAATCAAATTATAAGAATACAAATTGAAAAAAATAATGGATCATAAGATCAGAATACTTGAATGCCAATTATATGTTTAAGCATATTCATTCAAAACATAAGTACTGCTAAAATGAGAAGAATTCACAAAAAGGATAAAGAGAATCCTGAGTAAATAGCAGAATTAGTCAAGAAAGATAAACCAGAAAAACCCCCAGCAGATTTAAAATTTATTTCTGTGAAAATATTTGGTATATTTTTAGCTGAAGAGTTAAATATTTTTGAGTAATTCAAGAAAAAATAAGGAATATTTTCTTCTTTTAAAAGTTTAAAACTATCTATGCCCATTTTATATGAAGCTGATCAAAGAAGAACAGAAATAAGTCTTCAAGAATTTTCCGAAACAATATAAAATCATTTATCTTTCCAAATAAAATTTTGTGATAATTTTTGTGCAAATAAAGTAAAAAGTCATACTGGATCTAATGTTGATATCACAACATCATTTGATTCAGTTAATAAATCCGAGTTTTTATATAACAATTCAAGCAAAGATAATTCATCTTGTTTATCGCTCGGAATAATAATTTTTTTTAAAAGTATTCATTGTGCAGTAAGTCTTCTTCAAAATGCTTCATCAAGCCAGGATTTTTCATCTCAAATATACAAAAGAGTTCTAGCATATATTTTTACATTTTTTGATATTATAGGATTTAGACATCACGTACCTCATATATTAGCTTCTATTAAAATTTCTCATGGTTCTGAAAAGGCTCGTATTATAATATCTTTGTTTATCGTATCAATGAGTTTTCAATTTCTCAATATTTTGTATTCAACTCAAGATATTATCTGACCTGATAATGACTTTACCTGGTATTCATTAGATGTATTTATTTTTACATCTGTTTCTCAAGTAATCTCATATAAAGAAGAACATTCTTTTTGATCAATAACTTCATCAGCATTAACTAATGGCGAATCTCAAAATACAAAAAATATAATTAAAAATAGAATTAGTTTTTTCATAAAAATGTATTAAGAAATATTTTTATAATTATCTGAGACTATAGATAACCATGGTTCTAATAGAGGATATTCTATCTCTTCATCTAAATATCAAGTTAAAACATTATTTTCTGTAAAATAAAAATCACCATCTTTAGATATTATTATATCAAGTCATCAATGTTTATCTGGTAATAATGAACAATAAATATTAACATTTTCAATTAATAATTTTGGAATTTCTTCTTCTTTTAATTTTCATACTATGTTTCCTTGAGAAATATTATGCAAAAGTTGTCCAGGAAGACGTTCTTTTTTGTACATTCAAATTATTGAAACATAATCTTTTGTTTTAGACCATAGTAGTCTGATCTCATAATCTCTACAGTCTATGTATTCCATACATGTCAATTTCATTTTTCAGAGTTTTTTCATAGAATCAATAAGTCAATTCAACATAGATATATCTTTTACGTCCAGAGTATCCCAAATATATGCTCATTTTCCTCACATCGTATCATCGTATTTTATTATTGCTCTATTATTTGAAGATTTGAAATACCATGAACAAAAAGAAAGATATTTTCAGCTATCAAAATCATTTCTAGCAACAGGAATAACAAAATCAGGAAAATGATTATTATTTCATGAGATTAATGCCCAATAAGCTCAAAATCTTTTTGTTCATAACATATTAGATTTGTAATCATAGGATAAATGAACTGTTATATTAAAAGCGATTTTGGCATATTCTTTAAAAAACAATATAGTCTCTTTATCGATTCATTGAACTCTAAGAAAAAAAAGCTCACTTCAATCTTCTATCCTTAAATATTCTCAATTTTCTATATTTATTGAATAAATTCATTTTTTAGTAATATATAATTCTAGAGGCAAAATTCATCAAAATTCATCTTTTGAAGTGAAAGTTTTTGCAAAAATACAAATTGTATCAATAGAACTATATTTATATTTATTATAAGCTTCTAAATTTTTATTAGCATCTTTCAATAAAAATAAATCCCAGTCAGAATAAAAATCTTTTAATGCAATTATATCTTTTTTTTCTAAAAGAGTAAGTAAGTATTTTTTCATAAATAAAAAGTGTTAAGTAATAAAATTTTTTAAAATTTTTAAATCTTCTGTTTTTATTTTTCAAATCATTAAAGATTGAATATCTCATCAATTTTCTATCCAATCTTGAATTTTTAAATATCATTTAAGATAAGAATGATCTTTTCTAAAAATAGTTCCAACTCAAATATTAGAACAATCGATAATTCATTTTTTTACTCTAAAAGCTCATTTAAAAATAGAAATTGGTGTTTTTTCAGGACTATTTTCTCTTAAATATGAAGTAACGTCTTTAAAATCCAAATTTTCAGAAATTTTTGAAAGTAAATATTTTTTATAATGTCAGATTTTTTTACAATTCTCAGGTAAATATTTTTCTGAATTAATTATTGCCAATCATTCTTCATCTGCTAAATGAAAAGCTGTTCAAATTTTGAGAAGATTTAATCAGGTTTTAGTACCATTTATACCTCTTAATAAATGTACTCAAATTTCATGAGCCAATATAGAATTTACTTCAAATTCATAAATAACTGCATCTTTTGATATAAGAATTTCAGGATTTAATCATCATGTTACAGATACTCTTGAATTTATTTGAGCTCAAAGAGTAATCTTTATGTCTTGAAAATTATTTGTCTTTAAATAATCTTTAATTTTAGAAGAAAATTCGTGAAGTTCTAATATCTTTTTTTTACTTTCTGGAATCATATAATCTTCCATTAATTTTTTTTCTGCAAAAACAACAATTTTTGGATCAATTTCTCAAAAAAGTTTATTATTGTAATAAGCTATATTATCAAAATCCTGATCTGAGTAAGCTTTTAAAAGTAATAATTTAATATTAAACTCATCAAGTTTTTCTTTATAAAGTGAAAAAATTTTTGATGTTGATCATTCTATTTGTTTTTCAATAAATTCTATTTTTTGTTTAATTAAATCTAATTCTTCTTGTTTAAGAAAATTATATTTAAATTTCGGATTATAATTAAATTTATGTTTTTGATATTCATAAAATTCTTCATAAAAGTTTATTGGTCTTAAAATTGAGGAAAGATTTAATTTTTTTCATATTTTTTCAATTTTATCATCAATAAGTATAAGCCTTTCTATTTCAGAAATTTTTATTCATTTTAATTTAGGTTTATTTATTCAAGCAAGTTTTTTTGGTCTAATAAAATAATTAGAAATATCCTGTAATCATAATTTAATTGTTCAAATTGGATATTCATTGTCTTCCTTTAAATATTTTGGAGAAATAGATATTTGTGAATTTTCAAACATTATCTTAGTGTCATTATTTTGATTGAAAAAATTAACAATATCAGATGATGCTACAGATTCATTTCGATTTATATCAGTTTCTATTAATATATCTGCATATGTATTTTTTCATCAGGAAACTAGACTTCACCATTGTGAAAGATACATAATTTTTCCCTCATCAAATAATCAATGTTTTGAAGAACTAAATAAAGTTTTACATATTTCAAAACCTTTATCGGGTTCTTTGATTTTAAGATTCTTTATTCTATTTAGTCTTTCCATAAGAGGCATTCAACAAACATTTTGAATTTCTAGTCACGCTCTAGCATTAATTTCTAGAAGCTTTGGTCAATTTTCAGTTATTACCCAATCAAGAGCTAAATATCATAAATTGACAAAAAATTGAATATGAGATGAATAAGATAATATAGAATCCCAATAAGGCAAAGGATCCTTTTCAAATTCTTCTAAAGAGCCAGGAAAGTTTTTGTTATAAATTATGGAATTTAAATATGCGGTTTCTACAATTCACGAAGTAATATTTAATCATAATCCCAAGCCTCCTTGAGCAAGATTTGCTCTTCATCAAGATTTTTCTGTTGGCACTCTAATCATTGCTGCAATAGGCACAAGATGAAAAACAATAACTCGTATATCGGCAAGTCAATATTTACAATATTTTTCAAATCCTTCTCATCAAGTTAATAATTCTTCTATAAGGATAGAGTCCTTATCTCATCAAGAGTGAACTCAATCAAGAATTTCGTCCATATGTCTTATGAAATCCTTTTTGTTTATATTTTTTCAATTCATTAAAAAAATTAACTCATTAATATTTTTGGGATCAGAAAAAACTTTTACTTTTGCAATTCATCTTCATTTACTTCATTTGTTTGGCTTAACAATAAATTCTTTTTCTTGCAAAGACAAAAAATCGAATTCTCTAAGAGATTTTTTGGAATTAATAACAGTATAAGTATCTCCTAAAGGTATTCAAAATTTACTTAAAAAATTCTTAGTTTTTAGTTTATTATTCGCAAGTCAAATCTCTTTTTCTTTATTAAATTTGTTTATATAATGGAGATTTCTTGCATTTATTCACAATATTCAAAACATGTTTGGTTTTTTAAATGAAAAATAGTAGAAAACCACAGTTTTATAGCTTTCTGTTTCAGTTAAGATTAGTGATATAAAATAAAAATTTATATTAGATTCTTAAATTTAATTATTATCAAAAAATTAGAAGTAATTGTTATTTTTAAGTCTATTCATTTTTTCCTAAAAATCAATTTAAAAACTTAAAAAATACTTAAAAAATAAACTTGATTTTGAAATATATTTCAATATAATGAAACTGGTTTAGTTATTAATTTTATAAAATATGCCAAGAAATTGTATAAGAAGGAGAATAAATTGCCAATTACAAAGCAATTTCTTCAAACCCAATTGAATTCCTCTTAATTTTTTAGAGATTAAGGAAGTCGCAGAAGATGAAATTGAAGCTCTTAGGCTATCATACATAGAGTGATTAAGTATGATAGAATGAGCCAAACAAATGTGAATTTCATCAGCCACTTTTAATAGAATTCTCAATAGTTGAATTGGGAAAATAGCTGATGCGATTATTAATTCCAAGGCTATTAAGATTAAAAAAACTAATAACTAACCAATTTTATTTCATAACTTTTATTATTATGCCAAATAAAGATGGTACTTGACCAAATGGTCAAGGTTCAAGGACTTGAAGATGAATGGGGCCTTGTAAACAAGTATTAGCTAATAATCCTAATACTAATATTGAAGAAGATTCTTCAATACAAGGTTTTGGTTTTTGACAATGAAGATGAGTTCGATGTTGTGAAAGATGATTAGGTAAATGATTATGAAGAAAAAAAGATGGTACTTGACCAAATGGTCAGGGTCCAAAGACTTGAAAATGAATGGGTAATTGTTAAAAGATTACTATTGTAGAAGAAATATAAAAGGAAAACTGTATCTTTATGATATGGTTTTCCCTTGTATCTATTTATTAACAAAAAATCATATGAATAAGTCAAAACTAAATTATATAATTGATTTTTTTACATTTATTTCCTTTTTAATTACATCTATTACAGGATTAATTATTTTCTTTTTTTTACCAAACGGTATAAGACAAGGTAGATTCCAAGAATTTTTTTGAATAACAAAAGATTTTTGGAATTTTATTCATATTTGGTCTGGAATTTTAATGATAGTTTTAGTAATAATTCATTTTATTTTACATTGGGATTGGATAGTTTGTATGACAAAAAATATCTTTTCTAAAAAAAATTGTAAAGATTTGTAAAAATATAAATTTTATTAACTTAACCTTTAATATCAATGAAAAAAATCTTAATTTATATTAATTTTATTGTATTATTATTTTTTATTTGAATAAATACTTCTTTGGCAGAAAATGATAGTTCAACTCTATATTATGGTAATGGTTGCCCTCATTGTGCAAAAGTTGAAGAGTTGTCAAGTTTCTTTTTTTTAGTACACTCAATTCTATGATTTTAATCAAATAATT
>CAYRGR010000055.1:0-6908 GCA_964423755.1 uncultured Candidatus Peribacteria bacterium | reverse complement strand
GATACTCAATTAGATAAGGCCATATCTTATATTAGACAAAAAAATAAATATTCTCAACTTTGGATTACACGAGAACCTACTCATAATACAAAAGCTTGAAAAGAAATAGCAAAAAAGTTGGCTTGAAAATGATTTAAAGATTGATATGAAGCCTTAAATCTTTATGTACAAGACAGAATAGAACAAACTAAAATAAGAAAAGAAATCTTGAAACATTCTCATATTTTATCTTCAAGATTTGATTATTCTACTTATGCTTATCAGGTAGCACAATGATTAAGCTTCAAAGAAATTTATAATGCTCATGATTATGATAAAATTTTACTTCCAGATATAACTTTTATTTTTGATGTTAGTATAGATAATATAAAAAATAGATTAAAAAGCAGATGAGAAAAACAAGAGTTTTTTGAAGAATTAAATTTTTTAACAAAAGTTAGAGAAAAATATTTAGATTCTTATAAAAAATTAAAAAAAGAAAGAAAGCTATATTTAATCAACGCAAATTGATCTATAGAAAATACTTTTGAATATGTAAAAAAAATATTAGACAAAGAATTATTTTCAAATAAAATCAATTAGAAAGTTTAAGACATATATATACTCAAACCAAATTAACAGACGGCCTCGCAGTAGCTAGGCCTAATCTAATTTAAAATGTTTTTTAAGTATAATAAAATTTTGTTTTAAAAATTTTTAAAAAATTAAAAAATATGATAAAAAAAATAAACGGTTTTACTTTGATAGAATTAATGCTTGCTGTCACAATCTCTACAATGTTAATGATATCTATTATTGTTTTTGTATCAAATTGAATAAATATAATTAAGAAAAATGATAAAATATTAAGTGAAGATTTAAAAAATATAGACTTTGAAGAAAATTTTTTAAAAACTATATCAAATACTAATGAAATTTATTTTTCTTGAACGTCTTTTTGAGATTACAAAACTTGAATTTTTTTAAAAACAAGTTCTCCAAATTTACCTATTACTTTTATTTGAATAAAAACTTTTACTGGTTTTTGTGATCGTTTTTGAGAAGAAACTATAAATGCAACATGAACTGTACAAAAGCTCGTAATAAAAGAATTTATTTTACCAGAAATTAATCAAGATTCCATTACTTTAAATTGAATATCATATAAATTAAGTCATACTTGAAATATAATTTATTCTTGAAGTGAAATTATAATCTGAAATTGAATTACTTGAAATAATCTAAATGAATTAAATCCTATAAATACACAATTAAATTATGCTTCTTCAATTACATGAAATGTTAATTTTTTATACATAGCAGACACATTAAATGATAGAATTTTGTATTATAATACTACTAATAATACAATTAAAGAATTACTTTGAAAAAAAGAATGAATAAATAAACCTACTAGTTTATATTTTTCTTGATCTGAATTACTTATAGCTAATTCTTGAGATTGAAAAATATTAATTTATAAAGATTGAGATTGAGAATGAACTAAATTAAACGTAAAATTTAAAGTTTCAGAAAATTTTACTGCCACTGGTATAAATTTTACGTTTTCTTGAATATCTACAATTACATCACCAACATCTACTTGAAATTTTACGTTTTCTTGAATATCTAAATTCTCTAATGATTTTATAAATGATTGATCAAAATTAATTTATAATTTTTCTTGATGATCTAATACTTTTCAAACTTGAACTTTATATAAAATAGAAATAGATGGAATTAGTCCTGTACCAACAAATACTTGATCTTATTATGTAAAATTAGATTTTTCTAATGCATGATGAATTTTATATACAGATTATTTTCCATATTTTACTATATGAGATTGAGATTTAAATACAAATACATGAAATATTCTTAAAACTTTATCTTGATGATTTAATTATATTTATAGCATTAATTGATCAAATAGTTTTAGTTGAGAAATTATAGATTGGAATTTAGCGTTAAATAATTCAATTTGAAAAGAATTTATATCAAATTCTCCAATAAAAGATTTTAATTATATTTATTTAAATTATATTTTAACATTAAAATTTAATTATTTTAAATATTATGATTGTGTTTCTGAAAAACACATTATTAAAGAAAGATTTTTAAAAAAATTACTTCAATAAATTTATTGAAGTAATTTATAATTCAAATTTAGAAAAACCGACTTTTATTATAAATCAGAAAAATTTGCTGGTAATGCTGTATTTGATGAATTTGGGCTTAAATTAATTTCATCTTTTGTGCCAAAAAATTTTTTAGATAAATCTTGAATTGTAGAAAATATTGAATCAGGAGAAATATATTTTGATACATTTAATTGTAACATATCTCATACTTTAGGTAAAACAAAAATTGATACTATAATTAAAATTAATCAAATAATTGAATAACGAATATGATTCATAGCAGGTTTAACTTTATCTTCTTTTCATCAAGAAAGAATAAGCATAACTCATCACCAAATTATAAAAAATACAGCAATCATTCAAGAAAATAGAATAACTAATCACACTCATACTCTTATAACATCACTAATATCATATGCTTTAGTAGTGTCTAATCAACCATAACCAGCTCAAAATACTATATCAATCATAATATTATATATTAAATAATAAATTTATTGAATTTTAATATATTTTGTTTAAAAACTAATTAATCATCTCTTTCTTGAATAGTAAGAATTAATCAATATTTTAAATATAAAATATTATTCTACTACTTTTAAGTTTATTCTAGTATTTGTTTTAGATCAAAATACTCTTAAAATAGTCCTTATAGCATTGATAGTTTTTCCATCTTTACCAATAACAGAACCAATATCTTCTTTGTTTAATTTAAGCATCAAAAGAGTACCTAATTCGTCTTCTTTTTGTTCTATTTCTACATCGTTAGCATTTTTTACTATAGAAGTAATAATAAATTTTAAAAATTCTATAACATTCATAAATATAATAAATAAAAAAATAAAATGAATAAAACTATTTATTCCTTTCTAAAATTTTTTTCAAACTTTGAGAATATTGCGCTCAATTTGAAATATATTTTTCCGTTTTTTCTTTGTCAATTTTTAACTCTTTAGTTATAGGATTATAAAATCATAACACTTCTATATATCAATGTTTTGCAGATTTAAAATGTTCTGTTAAAACAATTTTAAAAAATGGAAGATTTTTTCTTCATGCTCTAGATAAACGGACTTTCAACATAATTTGTATAATTAATATTAATAAATTAAATTTATATTTTTTTTAATTGGTGCCCGGGGCGGGAATCGAACCCGCACCTCCGAAGAGACAGGATTTTAAGTCCTGCGTGTCTACCAATTCCACCACCTGGGCATTTATTAGTAGAAAACAGTAAAAATAAATTCGTGCTTTTTATGTTAATTACATATTAATTTAATTGGTTAATTAAATTAATTTATATTTTTATAATACTCAATCTTTTTTAAGAATTTTTATTGCTTTAGCAGATAATTTTGCTCTTACTTTAATGCCTGTAACAGGATCTTTAATATTTCTCCAAAATAAATTTGGAAGAAATTTTCTTTTTGTTCTTCTTACAGAATGTGATACTTTATTTCACACTCATGTTTTTTTTCATGTTAATTGACAAACTCTAGACATAATAAGATAAAATATAAAAATATAAAATACGATTAATATTTAATTTTTAGTTTTCAAAATTTATACAATTTTAATATCTACTCAAACTCAAGATGGAATATTGATTCATTGTAACAACTCTAATGTTTTAGGTGTAGGATCTTTTATGTCAATAATTCTCTTATGTCTTCTTATTTCAAATTGTTCTCTAGAATCCTTATTTATAAAAGTAGATCTATTAAGTGTTATTTTTTCAATTTTTGTAGGTAATGGTATTGGTCAAACAACAATAGCTCAAGAATCTTTTGCTGTAATTACAATTTTTTTTACAGCTTCATCTATAAGTTTGTGTTCAAATGCTCTTATAGTAATTCTAATATTTCAGGTTTTTTTTACATTCATAAAATGATTTATTTTAAAAAGTTAATTTAACAGTAGAGATGTTATTTAAATATGCATCTCTACTGTTTTTTTAGTTTAATTAAATTAAGATAAAACTTTTGAAACTACTCAAGATCATACTGTACGACTTCATTCTCTAATAGCAAATCTTAATCATTGATCCATTGCTATAGGAGATCATAGTTCAACAGTCATTTGTATATTATCTCAAGGCATAACCATTTCTACTCAATCTGGTAATTTTATAGATCAAGTAACATCTGTAGTTCTAAAGTAGAATTGAGGTTTGTAACCATTTATAAATGGAGTATGTCTTCCTCATTCATCTTTTGTAAGTACATATACTTCTGCTTCAAATTTATTGTGAGGTTTAATAGAACCTGGTTTAGCTAAAACTTGTCATCTTTCTACATCATCTCTTTCAATTCATCTAAGTAAAACTCATGCATTATCTCATGCTTGACCTTGTTCTAATTGTTTATGAAACATTTCTATACCAGTTATAGTAGTTTTTTTAGTATCTCTAATACCCACTATTTCTATTTCATCTCATAATTTAATAGCTCATTTTTCAATTCTTCAAGTTACAACAGTACCTCTTCATTTAATAGAAAATACATCTTCTATAGGCATAATAAATGGTAAATTAACAGGTCTTTCAGGAACTGGAACATATTTTTCTATAGAATCTATAAGTTCTAAGATAGATTTAGCTCAATATTCTTTTTCATAATCAGTAGGATTTTCTAATGCAACTAAAGCTGATCATCTAATAATTGGTGTTTGATCTCATGGAAATTCATTTTTTGTTAATAAATCTCTAATTTCCACTTCTACAAGATCTAACATTTCAGTATCACCTACCATATCACATTTGTTCATATAAACAACAATATATGGTACTCATACTTGTCTAGCTAAAAGAATATGTTCTCTTGTTTGTGCCATTGGTCAATCAGTAGCGGCTACTACAAGTATTGCAGCATCCATTTGAGCTGCTCAAGTAATCATGTTTTTAATATAATCAGCATGTCAAGGACAATCCACATGAGCGTAGTGTCTTTTATCTGTTTCATATTCAACATGAGTTGTATTAATAGTAATACCTCTTGCTCTTTCTTCAGGAGCATTATCAATTTGAGAATAATCTTTTAACTCTCAAGTCCCAAATTTTTTATTTAAAACAAAGGTAATAGATGCTGTCAAAGTAGTCTTACCATGATCTACGTGACCTATAGTACCTATATTTAAATGAGGTTTTGAACGGTCAAAAACTGCCATAATAAATAAAATTAGTAAATAAAAATAAAGTATAGCTTTTTTATATTATACAAAAAGCTTTAAAAATCAATTATTTATTTAATTTTTTCACTTTTTTTGTGATTCTACCTTTTGCTCTTTTTAATTTTTTATGAGCTTTGCTTGTTAGTCTAGGCATTTTTAAATTTTATTAATATTAATAGAGTACTTTTTTAATTTTTTTAAAGCAAAAATTTTAGCATTTTTAAGCCATTTAGTTTCTCATTCTATTTTTTCTCTTTTTTCTATAGCCTTATATTGTTTGATAGTGTTTTGTATTTTTTGACCAGATTTTGGTCATTTTACATTAACAGAATAATTTAAATCATGAGGCCTTTTATTTCTTAATCACATAATGACATTGTTAAAAAGTAGTTAAAAGTTTCGCATTAAAGAGTTGTTAAAATATTTTATTATATATTATTAAAAAGTTTTTCCAAAGAATTATATTCAAAAACAATTCTTTAACCACTATTTAATAATTTTTAACCATTCTTTAACTATTAATTTTGGTGGACCCTAGGAGAGTCGAACTCCTGACCTCCTCGGTGCAAGCGAGGCGCTCTAAGCCAACTGAGCTAAGGGCCCGAAATATTAGAGTTGTTAAAAGTAGTTAAAAGCTTCGTGTTAAAGAGTTGTTAAAATTTTTTACATTAAATTTTTCATGTCATATTAAAAGGTTTTTCCCAAAGAATTATATTCAAAAATAATTCTTTAACCATTCTTTAACCATTCTTTAACAATTTTTAACTATTCTTTAACAATTGTAATTTGGCGGAGTTAACGAGATTCGAACTCGCGACCTCTGCCGTGACAGGGCAGCGCTCTAACCAACTGAGCTATAACTCCAAACAATATTAAATTACAAAATATGTCTTCGTAAAAGTAGGAGCATAAAGCATAAAGCTAAAAAGAAATACTTTTTATAATCTCATACTTTATGCTAAAATTTTTAGCTTATCAAGAAATTTTAGTGGGCGCATTATATGAGTTTTTATTTAATATGCAAATTTTTTTAAATTTTAATAATAAATTAATATTATTTTGTCCAAATTGCCCAAGCTCAATTAGGGGCATTATTAATTCAATAATTAGTTGTCTTTGCACACAACCTAGAATAACCATCTATAAATCATCCATAAAAAGTGTTTCCTGGTATTGCAAACCAAAAATCATTATCTGATGCTCCTCAACGAAAACCGTCATTTATTGAAATATTAACATTTGAATATTCTATTGTTCCATTATTATTTTTTACATTCCATCATCCTACACTAAAAGAAGAAGATATTGTTTTATTTTCATTTATAATATGATTTACTGTAAGATAGCTCCATACTCAATTTATTTTTGTAAGGCTATCATTTTCGAAAATTTTATCAATATCCCAACTATTGCTAGCTTTATTAATTTTACATGAAAATCTAATTGATTTTATAGGTGAAACTAATAAAAACTTATCATCATAATAACTATCAGGTTTATAGATTGGTTTATTTAAAGATGAACCATAAGTATTTATTTGAATATTATCTGTATGTAATACAAGCGTCCACCCACCCAAATCTGTTGTCATATCACAGTACACTTGAAATGTTCATGAAT
>CAYRGR010000054.1:0-6945 GCA_964423755.1 uncultured Candidatus Peribacteria bacterium | reverse complement strand
TCTCAACAAGATATTATTTGAATTGCAAATTTTACAACTTATGTTAAACTAAATATAGATAATGCAACTACAAGACCTTTTGATATGAAAAATATTTGGGATAATAATTTTAAAAATAAAGAAATTACTAAAATTATAAAAGAATATTCTCGTAAAATGTACTGAAGAAAAAAGGAATATGTAGATATGGAAATAGAATCTCGTTTATGAATGATAAAAACTTAACTTATATTTTATGATAAAATTAATAAAAATATTTCTTATTTATATTATTTGTTTTTTTTCTATATCATTTGTTTTTGCTGATGATTTAGATATTAAAGTTGATACTTTAAAACAATGAACATCCGATAGAAATGATTATATTGAGCGTTTTTGGCTAGATGATGTTTTTTTTTGATGAGAAGAGGTATGAGAAAAATGAGCAAATCGTCTTCTTATAAATATTGCTAAAGATGTAAAAAATGTGGCCATAGTAATTACTGTTATTTTTTTAATTATTTTAGTATTAAGATTACTTTTCTCATCTTGAACAGAAGATGATATAAAAAAATGGAAAGTATGAATCATGTGGGCAAGTATTTGAATAGTAGTAATGCAAATATCTTTTGTTACTGTAACAAGTTTATTTGATCAAAACGTTTGAGCTCCTACAGCTGCAACTTTTGTAGAAATTATAATACAACCAATAATCAGATTATTAGAAGTTTTAGCTTCTTTTGTTTTTATATCAATTGCTGTTTTTTCTTTTTACAAAATTGTAACATCTTCTTGACAAGAAGACTCTTTTAAAAAATGAGTGCAAACAATAATTAGTGCACTTATTGGTTTTGTACTAATAAAAATTTCTGCGGTTTTTGTAAATAGTATATATTGAGAAGTTAAATGCGAAAGCACTATGCTTGGTACAAAAATATGTACATGAGCAAATTTATGAAATCCAAATTTAAATGAAGTAGCAATAACTATAGGAAAAATGATTCAATATATGACTTGATTTGTATGAGTTATAACTATAATTTTAATTATTTATTCAGGAATAATGCTTATTTTAAGTAGATGAAATGAAGATTATTTAAAAAAATTCAAAAGCTCTTTATTGTATATATTTATTTGAATTTTAATTATAGTAACAAGTGTAATACTTTTTAGATTTATATGATGATGAGAATTTAATGAATTTTGAAGTTATAATATAAAATAAAAAAATATAAAATTATTTAATTTTTTTCCTTACTAAAGCATATTTTCAAGGATCTTGTGGAATATTTATAAAAACATTAAAATGTCATCAAGAAGCATTTTCTTTTGTATTTCAAAATGAATCAATAATTTTTGTTAATTTAAATTCAAATTCATTATCTGGATTAATAATTTTTAACTTATCTCCAATTTCTATTCTATTTTTTACTTCAAGTTCTGCGAGTCATTGTTTTTTGTTATAAGATATAATTATTCAAATAAAATCTTCTTCTTTAAGCTCAAAATTTTTATCATAATAAATACTATTTTCTTTTAAATCTCATATTAAAAATCAAGGAGTATATCATCTATTTGAAATAGCAAAAAGTTCTTTTGATAAAGTTTTACTATTATATTTTTTATTATTATTTATTAAATCTACAGCCTTACGATAAGCTCTTCATACTCACGCTAAATAATTAACAGTCTTACTTCTTCATTCTACTTTAAAACTCATAATTCAAGCATCTTTTAGTTCTTGTAAATAATCAAGTAAACACATATCACGAGAATTCATAATATATGAACCAAATTCATCCTCATCTATTGGCAATAAACTTCATTTACGTTCTTTTTCTTCTAAAAAATATTCTCATTTTAATTCTTTATAATCTTCTGGTCTTCATGTTCTTTCGTAAAGATTATTTCATACAATCTCATTTTTATATATTTTATACTCCCACCTACAACTATGAACACAAACTCATTGATTTGGATCTCTTTTTGCTAAATAATTAGAAAGTAAACATCTTCATGAATAAGCAACACAAATTGCTCAATGAACAAAAAATTCTAGATCAATATCTGGACAGTTTGTATGAATTTCTTTAATTTCTTTTAATGAAATTTCTCGACTTAAAATTATTCTTTTTATTCAAAGTTCTTTCCAAAATTGTACTTGAGCCCAATTAGTATTATTTGCTTGTACAGATAAATGTATTTCTGCGTTTGGATAATTTTTTCTAACTAAATTAATAAGTCATGGATCAGACATAATATATGCATCTGGCTTTAATTTTTCCATTTTTTTAAATGCCTCCATGAAAGGTTTAATTTTTTCGTTATGAGCATAGATATTGGCTGTGAAATAAATTTTCTTTTTTTTATCATGACAATATTTAACAGCATCTTTTAAGGTATCCCAATTAAATTGATTTTCTCTAGCTCTTAAAGAAAACATTGGCACTCAAGCATATACAGCATCTGCTCAATAGGCAATTGCATACTGCATTTTTTGAAAATTTCATGCAGGAAAAAGTAATTCTATTTTTTTTTGCATATATACTCAAGTAAAATTGTTTGACTCCGCCAGCTGGCGGATAGTCTAATATAAAAGGTTTCTAAAAATAAAAAAATCAAAAACCTGTTCTTATTAAGTACAAAATATTATTATAAAGTAGATTCATCAGATTCTTCAACAATATTATCTTCTTCTAATCATTTTTTAATTATTGTAGAACTTACTAACATATCTCATTCTCATTTAATTTTAGTCAAAATAACTCATTGAGTAACTCGACTTGTAATTCTAATAGAGTTAATTTTTATTCTTATAGTTTGTCATGATTTTGATATTAATAAAGCATCACACTCTTTTCTGTCTTCTTCTGTAAGTAAATTTACTCATACAATATCTCATGTTTTATTCGTAATTGCTCATACTTTTACTCAACTTCATCATCTTCATTGTTCTCTATATTCATCAATTTTTGTTAATTTACCTAATCATTTTTCTGTAACTGTAAATACATATTTATCTTCCTCTCTTACAACATCTACTTCAATTACATTATCATCTTTACCTATTTTCATTCATCTTACTCAAGCAGCAGCTCTTCACATAACTCTTACATTTTTTTCACTAAATTGTATTGCTTTTCATTTTTTTGATACAATTAAAATATTATTAATTCAATCTGTTGCTTTTACCCATCAAAGACCATCTCAATCTCTTGGTTTCATTACAATAAGACCAGAAGCTCTAATACTTTTTACGTCAGTTATATTTAATCTTTTTACAATTGCTTTATTTGAAATTAAAACAAGATGTGTTCATTTTGTTTCAGTACTATCTAAAATAGCAGTTACACATTCTTCTTTTTGTAAAGATAATAAATTGACAATTGGTTGTCATTTTGCTGTCCTTTGAGTTTCTGGTATTTCATAAGCAGGAAGAGAGAAAACGCGTCCTGTATTAGTAAAAAATAATAAATCATTATGATTTTTTGTAGACAAAATTATTTGTACTTCATCTTCATCTTTTACAGCCACATTTACTCATCTTCATCATCTTCTTTGAAGACGAAATGAATTTGATTTAATTCTTTTTATGTAAGAATTTTTTGAAAGAGTAATAACAATATCTTCATTCGGTATTGTATCTTTAGCATTAAATTCTCAAACAGCACTTTCATTTACCTGAGTCCTTCTTTCATCTCAAAATCTATCGTTTATTTCTTTTAATTCTGAACAAATTATTTCAAATACTCTATCTGGTTTAGATAAAATATCTTTTAAATCAGTAATTAATAAAATTTTTTCAGCAAGCTCATTTTCTATTTTTTGTCTTTCAAGTCATGCTAATCTTTGAAGTTGCATTTCTAAAATTGCCTGAGATTGCTTGTCAGATAATTTAAAAATTTGCATCAAATTATCATGAGCCTCTTCTTTAGTTTTTGATTTTTTAATTGTAGCAATTATTTCATTAATATTATCTAATGCTATTTTTAATCATTCTAAAATATGAGCTCTAGCTTCAGCTACTTTTAATTCATATTTAGTTCTTCTTGTAACAACTTCTAATCTATGATCTATAAATTCTTGCAACATTTCTAATAAATTAAACAGTTTTGGCTGTAATCATTTTTCGTGTAAAGCAATCATATTAAATGGGAAACTTGTCTGAAGAGGTGTTAATTTAAATAATTGATTTAAAATCTTTTTTGGAAAAGAATCTTTTTTTAATTCAATAACAACTCTTACAGAATCCTTATTTGATTCATCACGAATATCACTTATTCAAACAATAATTTTATCTCTTACAAGATCAGCAATTTTTACAACTAAATTTGCTTTATTAACTTTAAAAGGAATTTCAGAAATAATAATTACTTTTTTACCATTTTTAAGCTCATCAATATTTGCTTTTCATCTCAAAACCACGCTTCATCTACCTGTAGCATAAGCAGTCAAAATATCTTGTTTATTATAAATAATTCAACCTGTAGGAAAATCTGGTCATTTAATGAATTTCATTAAATCTTCAATTGTAACTCAATTTTTTTCTCTATTTTCAATTAAATATAAAATAGCATTTATTAATTCGGATAAATTATGAGGAGGAATGTTTGTGGCCATACCTACAGCTATTCACATTACTCAATTTAAAAGTAAGTTTGGAATACGTGATGGCAATACTACTGGCTCTGTAGTAGAAGCATCATAATTATCTCTAAAATCAACAGTCTCTTTTTCTATATCTGATAATAAAAATTCTGTAATTTTAGCCATTTTTACTTCCGTATATCTCATTGCAGCAGCAGAATCTCAATCCATTGATCAAAAATTTCATTGTCAATCTACTAATGGATATCTCATACTAAAATCTTGAGCCATAATTACCATTGCTTCATATACTGATATATCTCAGTGTGGATGATATTTACCTAAAACATCTCAAACTACACGAGCAGATTTACGATGCTTTCAGCTTGCGCGTAATCATCATTCATGCATAGCATATAAAATACGTCTATGTACTGGCTTAAGTCAATCACGAATATCTGGCAAAGCTCTTTGAACTATTACGCTCATTGCATAATCAAGATAACAAGTTTCCATTTCTTGTACAATTGATCTATCTTGATCTCAAGAATATTGTATTCAAGTAGAATCTAAAGGATTTTTAGTAATTTCATTTTCAATAGATTCTATATTATTTTCATTATTAATTTCTTCCTCATTATTAATTTCTTCCTCATTATTTATTAAATCATCCATATTTTCTTGATTTTCATTTTCATTATTTTTATTTCATTGCATAATTATAAAAATTAATTATTATAAATAAAATATATTTAGCTATCTAAGGCCATTTTTGTTAGTATAAATTATATGAAAAAAATCTTACAAAAAAAGATAATTTTCTTTTTATTTTAACTATATAAATATAATCAAATTTTCCTTATTTGCAAAACAAAAATCCATATTTTTATATTTTTAATTTGACAAATTAGTTTTTTTATTTTAAAAATAAAACATTTAAAATCAAAATTTGATTAAATCAATTTTTTTTATATAATAAAATTAGATTATACGTTTTTTTGATATCTTATAAAAATAAAAGTGAAAATTGCCTATATATACAATAATAAAAAATTTAAAACTGGAGCAGATTATATTAATAATCTTATTGTTTCTAAATTAAAAGAAAACAATATATCTGTTGAAAATTTTTATCCAAAATTCTTATTAACAGATGCTCCTATTCATTTTAAAGGAATTAATAATATTTTATTCTTTTATTCATTACTAGAAAAACGTGATAAAATATTAAAATGCGATATTATTCAGGGTACTACTTATACACCGATTGCTTTTATGCGTTTTTCAAAACCTATTATATCACATTTTGGTTCAACTACTATTTGATTTTTAAAAGCTGTACCAAAAACTAATCGCTTAGAAAAAGAATGTATAGACATATTTAATATACTTAAAAAAGAAAATATAATTTCAGAAATTAATATAAAAACTCGTCGTCCACTTAATGATATTGCAACGATAGAACATTATTCTGCTAAAAAAGCAACACTCATTATTGCAACTTCTAAAATAGTAAAACAAAATCTTATTGATGATGGAATTCTTGAAAATAAAATTAAAATTATACACAATGCAATTGAAGATTATTGGTTTGATACAAAAAAAAATGAAGCTATATTTAGTCCAGCAATTATTTTTTTAGGCAGAATCGGTAAGGATCCATTTACCTTAAAACTTAAAGGGCTTGATCGTTTGATTTATTTATACCAAAAATTTCCTAATGTAAAAAAAATATCTATTATGATGTCTGGTAATAAAAATTTAATATCTTATATGAAAAATAATATTGCAAATCATGAAATTGAAACTAATTTAATAAAAAAAGACATTCCAAATAAGATAAATAATTATACTGGTAGTATTTTATTATTAACATCAAGATATGAGGGTTTTTCTTTGAGTTTAATAGAATGAATGTCTCAATGATTAGTACCTATTAGTTTTCCTGTTTGAGTTGCTACTGAAATAATTGATAATTGAATAAATGGTTTTATTGTTAATAATATTTATGAAGCTGAAGAAAAAATATCTTTTTTACTTAATAATTATAATTTAAGAAAAGAAATGTCTGTAAATGCACGAAAAACATCACAGCAATTTACTACAGATTTAATGACAAAAAGATTAATTGCTTTATATAAAACAATATAAAAAACTATTTAGTTATACTTGCTAAAAAATTAATTTTTGATTTTTTTATAAAAATCTTTAAATTGAACCAGATTTCATTAATACTAGACTGTCAAAAAACAATTTTGCTATATATTAATTTTTAAATTATGTATAAATTTATAGTTTTTGAATGACTTGATTGATCATGAAAAGATACTCAATTAGATAAGGCCATATCTTATATTAGACAAAAAAATAAATATTCTC
>CAYRGR010000053.1:0-7042 GCA_964423755.1 uncultured Candidatus Peribacteria bacterium | reverse complement strand
TGCGAACGTTATCTATCTTTCTCGAAGCTTTTAAAACTTTTTGTCCTTCTAAGGTTAAGCGATAAAAAGTATTTCCATCTTTTTCAATAGTCTCAACCAAATGACTATTTTTCTTAATCCAATTCTTATTTATCTTAGCACCATCTTCAGATTCATTTGTTCTATTAACAAATTCATTAAAATCTTCTTTTGTTACCTTTTTATTTTTATCAAGAAAATTAAGAACAGCATCTCTAACCTTACCACGACTTGTATAAGATTTTGGATTTCCATTATCAGTAATTATACAATCGGATTGTGCATATTTATATCCTCGACCTTGTAATCTATTCATTTCTTTAATTATATTTAAACCCTCTTTTGAAAGTGAATAGATATTTCCATTTTCAGATTCTTTAATATTGAAGTATTTTTTATTTGCTTTTAACCATTTTGAACCATTTTCAACATTTCTACCTTCTGTTTCATATAAACGATTTAAAAAATTTAATAATCTTTGTTCTGTAATTTCACTTTTACTATTGACATATTTAAATACCTCATTACGAACAGAAGCGTCAGTTTGTATAACTTTATCAGAATTTTTCGGTCGAATCCTTAATCTTTCAACCTCGTTTATAAATTCATTAAATTTTTTCATCTATTTGTTAATTAATTTTTTTTTCTAAAAAATATTTTATTTTCAAGTATTTATCAAAATTCTCTTGAGTTAATATTCTTTTTAAAAATCCCCCAACTTTATTTATTGGTTTCATTGTTATAATCAAAAATATTTTAAAAATTTGGTCATTTGTTATATTGTTATTATTTTCAAGTATATTTTCTTTAATAAATTGTTTTCTAATATTATCTAAATTTACCAAGAAGATATTTTCTTTAAAATAGTCATTAATTTGTATTTTCAAATCGAGATATCTATAATCTTGCAAATTCATAAACAATAAAAATAAATCTTCTATGTATTGATTTATGTCTTTAAATTCTACTGTTGTAATGAACATATTTAAAAAACTAACGACATCATTTACAATTATAGAATAAATATCTTGATTTATAAATTCTTCATAATGTGGTAAAACCAGTTCATTAGATAAATTAAAAGATTTATTATTTGATTTTTTAACAATTAATTTCTTTCTATTAAAACTTATATAATCAGTAAAATTATTTAAAAGATTTTTTTGCTTTAAATAATCAATTATATTTTCTAAACTTATATCTTTATCTTCTCCTAACTCTACTTTTTCTTGTATATTTGGAAAATTTATACAGCCAATAGATTTACAAAAATCAAATTTTTCAAAAGAATAATCTTTAATTTTTTTATTTTTTTTATGAATAAACCCAGTTAAAAATAAAGAAGATTCCGCTGGTTTGTCATAATATCTCTTTTGAAATTCATTTGGACAATAAATAAATTGATAAAAGACATCATCTCTCATAAAATCAATTATATGACCTTTATTAATTTTATTTGAAAAAATTTCTAAAAAATCATTATAATATCTCGAATAGATTGATTCAAAATTCAAATCAAATACTTCATAAAATTTTTTAAAAATTTTTAAATTATTGTCTTCTTTAGACAGATATAAAATAGTCCCTGGTAATTTTTCAGAAACAGTAACAACCATTACAATCCTTTATTTATAAATTTCAAAAATATGATTTGCTAATTGTGCTCCATTTTTACATTCTTGCTTTAGAATTTGGTCTGTTAATTTTGGAAAAGATGATTGGACTGTTTTAATAAAATCTTTGAAATTATCTTTGGTTATACCTTGTATAGTCAAATCTTTTTCCAAATTTATTTTGCAAGAACATCTTTTTAAAAATGTTGCCATTAAATTCTTTACTTTTAACCTAATAGATGTTATACTCAATTCCATTTTAATTTGAATATTTTTAATTATTCATCAATTTTTTAAAAATTATGTTCACTCTTTTTCACCAGTTCCTTTTTCCCAACCTGATTTGATTTCATCAAAGAATTTTTTCTTTTTATCCTCGTCTAATTCAGCAGGTGTTTCAACATCGTATTTTTTTAAAATTTTCATAAAATATTTTGCATATTCTTTTTGAAGTGCACTTTTATCATCATCTTCTTCTGCTTCATTAACGAAATTACTAAAAGTTTTTATTTTTTTCATGTTTTTATTATTATTTTAATGAAAAGAGGATATATTATATCCTCTTTTTCACATTTATCGATTTTAACTATTCAATAACAATGATTTTTGTATTTGTTAAAATATTTACTTCATTATCCAATTGCATAAATACTAATACATAAGTTCCAGAAGAAACATTTCCAAAATTAACAAAATCATTTAAATACCAATCATCACCCAAATCAATTTGATTACCCTGCATATCAATTAACTTATAACGATATGGAATACCTTGGATGAGATTCTCATTATATGGTACTCGTAAAGATTTGTCAGAAACAATGATTTTTTCAATATTTGATGTATAATCAGAACAATTATATTCTACAGATGTTTCATTGTCTTTATTCCAAACAATTGTGATATTAAACAATGTATCAATTGGACTAAATTCACTAATTGTTTTATTCAGTGTAATTATACTATCATTTAAAATAGAAATACTATCATTCAATACCGTTGTCAATTCAAACGACACTTGCAATCTATTTCTTAAAGAATCCAAACTGTCTAATTGACTTGTATACATATAAATCAATGTATCATTAACCAAACCGAGAGAATCTACTTTTCGATTTAAAATTTCAGAATTTTCAACACAATCTTTATATTCATTTTCCAAAGAATCAACAATTAAATTGATACCATTAAAACCTATATTGTATGTATCTGAAGAAATCGAATATACATTATCCAAATTAAAATTAAAATAAACCTTACCAATAGTTTTCATCATTGGTTTGAAACTAAAAATATTCCACTGATTATTTTCATCGTAAGAAATTGTATAATCTTGTACGAAAGTTTTATCAATATTTGGAATATCGTTAATAAAATTAGATGTTATAATAACATTATTTTGTGAAATATATTTGTTATCTGTTATAAAATTACAAGTTGCACCCATAATTTTATAATTAAATCTAATATCAGTAACATCATACAAAAAAGAAGTTGGAATGATATTAATATGGTCACTATAAAATGATTCACTTGTACCATCAGATGCAATTCTATCTACTTTCAAATAATAAATTCCTGTTCTATTTTGATTAAAAATATTACAAGTATAATTTATTTTATGAATTTTTGTATCAATAACATCTTGGTCTTGATTGTGAATTACACCACTGTCCAAAATACGTTTGACAACATCACCATTCTCGTCTAAAATATCAGAATCTTCATAAATCAATGAGTATGGATAATAACCCGTTTGCTCAATATTAAACTCAAAACTAAACGGTTGTAAATAATAAATATCATTCACATCACTAAAATTTACAATGGTAGATTTTAGATTTGAGATTGGAATGAATAAAATAACTGAGAGAATTAATAAAAAATATTTTTTCATTTTTTAACCTTTTAAAAATTTTTAAATGTTTTTAATTTATAGTATATATTGAAATATATTATTTTCTTTAAAATTAGAAAATCTGATGACTTATATCAAATTTTCTTTTTTCTACTGTATAATCAAACTTTTCTTCTTTATAAATTTTTCTTCTTTCCCTACCATGATACATTAAATAATTTTCATAACCTGGTATTGTGAAATCATCAACAAAATCATATATAACAACTTTTTCTTTATTTTTAAACAATCTCATTCCTCTACCTATTGATTGTTTGATAATAATTTCAGATTTATAAGATTCTAATAAAAAGATGTTTTCTATTGATGGAATATTTATACCGGTTGAAAATATACCGAAACTTGCAAAGATAAAAATATTTTTACTATCATTATTATTAACCTCTTCTATTGCCGTTTGACGTATATCTAAATTTGAAGAACCATCTAAATAATAAACTTCTGAATTGGTATTTTTTAATTTTTCATTTAAAAGATTAAACATCGTTTTACCATATTCATTTTTAATATCAGCAAATAAAAGTAGAGTGACACCTCTTTGCTTAGATGCTAAATCAAGAATATATTCATTTCTTGTAGAATTATTTATGACCAATTTTCTTTCAAGTGAATATAATTTATTTCCGTTGATAGACTGTTTTTTCTTGATTTCTTTTAATTGTTTTCGTTGTGATTCAGGTAGATAATCAAGTATTTTCACCTCTATTCTAACTGGTGAAACATATCCCAAATCCATTAATTTTTTTGATTTAATAGTTTGTATCTTTGGACCAAGCAAGCTTTCTAATGTAAAAGCAGTTGCCTTTTGATTGCTTACTTTATCAGTTATCTTAGCAGTTCCACTTACACCAAATCTAAAATTAACGTGATTTAAATTTTTAAATATTGTTTGTATTGATTTGACTTTTGCTGTATGACTTTCATCACAACAAACAATATCAATATCTAAAAAGAAATCAGGCTCAATTTTTGAAAGTGTTTGGTATGTTCCAATAACAATATTACAACCTTCTTTCCTTTTCTTTGATTCTCCTCCGAGACAAAGTTGTATTTTAAAAAGTGATTCATCTATCTTAAAAGTTTCAATATATTCTTCAATATCATTCATTGTCTGTTCTACCAAAGAAATATTAGGAACTATTATTAAAATATTTTTATAATTTTTATGTTGCAATAAAAAATAAAGAACCATAAAAATTGTTAAAGTTTTTCCTGCTGCTGTTGCAATCTCACTTACGCTTCTTCTATATCTAAGTATTTTAAAAACAGAATCTAATTGATATTCTCTTAATTTATATTTATCTTGAATATCACCATCAAACCAAGGTGTGAATATATCTTCTATTTCAGATTTTTGTAATTCAAAATCTATTATTCTATCTAAACCAGAAATTTTAAAAGGAAATCCATATTCTTTAGAAAATAATTTAATTTCGTGCCAAAGTCCTAAAGGTATATGATTTGAAGAATCCATAAAGTTGATATAACCATCCCAAAGTTTTTTCTTGACCAACGGATGAAATTTCCAATTGTCTATTCTCTGTTTACAAATATATTTCAAGTCACTCAATTCCTCTGTGGTTGCATCGATTATCTCCAAATATTTGTTATCTTGTGTGACATTAAATTTCATTTTACTGTTTTTACTCATTTTAATTTCTCTCAAGATATTCAAAAAGTGAAATTCTATTCTTTACACCAAAAAGCATTTTGTCTATTGTTTCTATTGTTTTTGTTAGAAAATCCAAATGATTTTCATATAATGCCAACAATTCATCAATCTCTTTATTCTTAGAATCTAATAAAATTTTGGATTCATTTGCATTTTTAATAAGCAAATTCTCTTCAGTTTTGTAATCTCTTAAAGATGTCTCTTTAATCTCTTTTACATTTTTTAAATATCTATTTAATATTTCAATGAATCCTGACCTTCTCTCTACCAATATTTGTCTATTGCTGAATAAATCAACCTGGACATCTACTAATTTATTCACATCTCGTAATCTAACAGCCATATCATTGATAATATTAGACCATTCGTTTCTCTCTTTGTTGCAAAATTCATACTTCTTATCAATATCATCAATTACAACCTTAGAAACTTTTTTAGCTTTTTTATCATTTTTCAAAGAATCTGGCAATTCGATATTTATCAAATTATTTTGTTCAAGTTCAATATTAGAATAATCTGTCTTTTTCATATTTACCTTTTTTCTTTTTTACTGAAACGATAGCATCTTTGACGTCTTCGAATATTGTTAATTTTTGTATTTCTTTTTGATTAAACGTTAAACAATTTCTATTATAGGAAATTTCGTGTAAATTTAAATAATTTTTTAAATCTTCACCTATCAAATCTCCTCTAACAATACCCAATTCATTTATATCCAAATTGCGTCCAACCTTTCATTTGAAAAATAATCATAAAAATTCACATCTCTATAATCAATGGATTTTTTATACAAATATATAATTAAATCATTTATATCCTTAATATTTTCCTTTATATTAAAATCGGATAATAATTTCTTCCAAAGAAATACAGTTCCTTTATTCTTTATATGTGATATTGACTGCTTAATACCTGTTAAATCATTATCAAACAGATAAAGAAAATCAGATATTATAGGAATTTTTTTATTTGCACCACTTGTACTTATACAATTAGGTAAGAAACAAGAATCGAAATATCCTTCACAAACAATAATGTCTTTATTTAAATCAATATTAAATAAATTAAAGATATTACTAATCTCATTAAAATTTTTAAATTCCATATTATTTTCAAAATCATCCGGTTTGACTAATTTATCATAAGAATAAATCAAATATTTATTATCTTTGAAATTTGTTCTTCTTGAATATGAAATAACATATTCATTTTCTTCACATTTAATTAAATTTGAGATAACAAGTAAATTTTTATCATCAACAAACAGATTATCTCTTTTATTATTAGGTATCAATCTGCTATCAATATAAGACTTAAATTTCTTCACATCTTTATACGATGTTAATTTTTTGTTTTTAATAAAATCTTCAATTGGAACCTTTTCTATAAATTTTTTATAATCCGACTTATCAAATAATTCTTTATTAGATATAAATTTATTTTTATTATGATTTTGTATATTTAAACACTTTATTTTTTCTTCAGGTGTTAAATGTGATATATTTTCAAAATCTTTAAAAAATTCAAAAATTGATTTGTGAACACCACATTCCCCATTGAAGCATTTATATGTATTATTTTCAAAGAAAATATTTCCTCTTGCTTTGTTATTATTATATGAAGAATCTCCACAATAAGGACAAGCAAAATTTAAACGATTTGAATATTGCTTTATTTTTTGTTTTCTAATATCACTAAAAGTACTATTCAATATCAATTGAACTTTATCAATTAAAAAGGGGATATCTAAATCCCCTTTTAATTTTAAATCAACATTCAATAATTCTTCGATATTCTTATTTAATTTAAAATCTTCCATTT
>CAYRGR010000052.1:0-7124 GCA_964423755.1 uncultured Candidatus Peribacteria bacterium | reverse complement strand
TTTATATTTTTCTTTTAAATAAAAAACATTTTTTAAATTTACTAATCTTTCTTTTTTAATTAATATAGCTTGTTGTTTAGTGTGTTTTTGTTTAATTAAAATTTTAAAAAAGGGTATATTTATAAAATATTGTAAATTTTTACCTAAAATATAAGTATGATTATATCATTTTTTAAAAAAATCTAAAAAAAATTGTGGAATTCAAGATATTATTGTATTTTCTTTTTTTATTTTATTTTTTAAAAAATCATTAAAAAGTTTTACTAAAAATGGTATAAATATTTTTTGTAATGATTTATTATATTTATATTTAAATTTTTTTAAAGTATTTTTTAATTTTTCATCATAACTCAAGGCCACATAAACTCAATCAAGATAAAAATCTTGTATTTCTTTTTTATAATACAATGTTTTATTTATATAAATTTCAGTAAAAACAAAATTTCTATTATCTTGTTTTAAAAAAATAATAGAAAATATTTGTAAAATTTTTTTAAACATTTTATATTTTATAAATTTTATTTTTTTTAAAACAAATAAAACTTCAAAACAATAATAATCATTGTAATAATATAATTATCGATATATTTAAAATAGAATAATCATTAATTTTTATAAAAAATAAAATTATTCAAATAATACTTATAAAAATTCATGTATAATGAAAAAAATAAATATCATAATAGTATTTTACTTTTATAAAAAATGTATATAAAACAAAAATAGATGGTAATAAATAAATAAAAAATAAATTATAAATGAAATTATCTATATAAAAATATATTCATATTTTGTAATAAAAAATTATTATAACAAAAAAACTTAATATTAAAGAAAAATAATTTTGGTACTTATAATGTATAATATAATTAAAAATTAGTCAGATTATAAATAAAAAAATTAAACTAGAAAAATATTCATTATAAATAAAAAAATAAATAAAACTAAGTATTAAAATAAAATAATTTATAATAACTCATAAATATTTAGAAATATTTAAAAAGGTTATTAATTTTTTTATTTTTGGTAAAAATTCAAAATATATAATTGATAAAAACAGTCATAAATAAACTAATGTTAAAAATTTTTCTGTTCAAAAAAGAAAATAAATATAAAAAAATAAAAATAAATATAAATAAATTCAAAATAATGAGTATAAAATATTTTTATTTTCTATACTTAATTGTAAATCATATATTATAATTGTTATTAATCATATCAAAAGTAATACACTATTAATTACAAAAGAAAATGTAAATATATCTATATTTGGATATAAAATATAATATAAAAATAATATTAAATAAAATACGGTTAATGTAATTATATTAAATCTAAAAACTAAAAAAATTATATTATTTACTTTTTTTAAATTAAATATCAATATACTAAAAATTAGTATCAAAAATAAAAATATAAAAATATAAAAAAGATTATTTTTTCATAAACTATAAGATATTCAATATAAGGCTATATAAAATAAAAAAAATGATAAAAAATAAGTAGATCTTTGTAAAATTATTAAAAATTTATTTATTTTAAATTTATTAAAAATATTGGTTTCAATAATATTTTTTTTATTTAAAAAAAATGGATTAAAAGTTATAAAAAAAATTATTCATAATATAAAAAATATTATACTTTCTAGTAAACTTCATAAAATAAAAAAAATACCACTAAAAACTAAACTTAATAATAAAAATATTATATACATTAAAAATTAATAGTTAGATAAATAAAAAATATAGTATAAAAAATTATTCAAATAAAAATTAATGTTAAATTTTTAAAATGTTTTAATAATAAGCCTAAAAAAGATATTAATACAATTATATTAATAATATAATTACTGATTGTAATTTGTGTAAAAACATTAATATAAATAAAAAATAATAAATAAAAAAATATTATATATATAAATAAATCTCATAAATTTTGTAATAGAAACAGTATTATATTTTTATAATATTCAAATCATTTAATAATTTTAGTATATGAAAATTTATTATTTTTTAATCTATTTTTAACTAATTGAATATTTTGTAAAATTAATTTTTTTTTAATTTTTAATTTAATTAGTTCTGTTGTTTTAAATAAAAATGTATATTTTAAAATTTTTAAATTTATATCTTTTAATTTTTGTTTATATATATTATATTCTCTTAAAACTTTATAATAAACAAATTGATTTAATTCATTTTTATTATTTTCTCAATTTTTAAAAAAATTTGAAAAATCTTTTATTAAAAATTTTATTTTACTAAGAATATTATCTTCTTCTAATAAAATTTGTTTACTAGATCAAATTTTTTTTAGTAATTTATTAGTTTCTTTAATTATTTCTTTTTTGGATGTTAAAATATTTTTAGAAATTAATTCTAATTGTAATTCTCATATTTTTAATAAAGCTGCTTCTCAAATAATTTTTAATTTATTAATATTAGTAATATTTTTAATTTGTTTTAATGTACTATATAAATAATCTAGTTTACTTGCTTTTTCTGATCAAATTTGTGTATTAAAATTATTTAAAATAAATTCTATTTTTAATAAAACTTCATCGATAAGATTATAATAATAAGTTAGTTCTTTTTTTAAAAAATCAGGTAATTCTTCTTCTTTTTTAGATATAATATTTTCTTTTATTGTTGTATCTTTTCATTTTCTTTCTAAATATATTTTATATGCTTCTTTTACTTTTCATGTATTAATAATTTTTTCTCTTTCTTCACTTTTTTTATTTTCATAAATATAAATAATATTATATTTTAAATCTTCAATTAATTTTATATATGCCTTAAAAATATTATCTGATTGTATTTCTCAAGTTTCAATTTTTCAATTTATTATAGTATCAAAATAAAATAATCCTGTTTTATTAATCATTTCATCTTTTATTTCTTCTATATTAATAATAGAATAATTTTGTTTATGTAACCATTTTTTAACCTCTTCAACGGAATTAAATTTTAAAACTAATTCTATTTTTTTATTATCTTTAGCACATACAACATGAAAACTTTTCATATTTTTAATTAATATTAAATATATTATATATTATATATATATTATTAGTATTGCAAAATTTTTATAAATAATATTTATAGTCTTAAAAGTATTTAAAAGTAAAAAAATTTTACATTATTTAAAAAAAATTTTAAAATTAAAAGATAAACAAAAAGAAATTTTATATTTTTTAACAAAAATTAAACAGTGAAAAAAAATTTATTTAACTTGTTTTTTAAAATTAAAAACTATAATATAAAAATGTTTAATTTAAAAGAATAGTTTTTAACAATTAATATATAATGATAACTAATAATACAAAAAAACTAATAGTATTGTTTTTAATAATATTATCTTTTGCTTTTTGATATTTAATTTGAAGATGAAATTATAATAAAAATATTGTTTTTACTAATAATCAAAAAAACACACAACAAATAAATTCAAACATACTATCTAGTGTAATAAAAAATATAATACAACCAAATATTAATTTAACACTATTTTATGAAGTATATAAAATTACATCAGAAAATTTTTATTCTTTCAATGAGATATCAAAAGAAACTATAGTATATGGTATTATAAAATGATTTATAAATTCATTAGATGATAAATATAATGAGTTTTTTAATCCAGATGAAGCTAAAAAATTTAATGAAATTTTAGAATGAGATTTTGAATGAATATGAGCAGTAATTAAAAAACATGATTTCTGAGTTGTAATTGATTCTTTTATAGCAGGATCACCAGCTAAAGAGTCCTGAATTTTAGTTTGAGATATTATTATTAAAGCAAATAATATTGAATTACAAGACTTAAGTTTAACAGACAGTGTTTCTAATATTAGATGAAAATCTTGAACTACTGTAAAATTAGAAATTATTAGAGTATGAGAAAAAGAAATTATAATTAAAAATATAATTCGTAAAAAAATAAATATACCATCTATAGATTCAAAAATTTTAGAAAACAATGTTTGATATATAATTCTTTCTATTTTTTGAGAAAAAAGTTCAGAAGAATTTAAACAAACATTAAACAATTTATTAAATCAAAATATAAAAGGATTAATTTTAGATTTAAGGGATAATTGATGAGGATATTTAGAAACAGCAAATAATATTTTATCTAATTTTATAGAAAAAGATAAACTTTTAGTTAGTACAAAAAATAAAAACCCATTATTACAAAGATCTTATTTTTCAAATTGAGATAAAAACTTTAATTTACCTTTAGTAATTATAATTAATGAAAATTCAGCTTCTGCTTCAGAAATTGTTGCATGAGCAATAAAAGATTATTGAATATGAATTATTACATGAGAAAAATCATATTGAAAATGATCCGTACAAAATGCTTTTAGATTATCTGATGGTAGTGAATTAAAAATTACTACAGCAAAATGGTATACCCCAAATAATCACTGAATAGACAAAGAATGAATAAAACCAGATATTATTATTAGTTTTAAAAAAGAAGATTATGAAAATCAATATGATAGACAATTAGAAGAATCTAAAAATATTATACAAAAATATATAGAATTAAATAATACATCAAAAACAATAGAATTTTATAATCAACAAAAAAATAATATAAAAACACAAAAAATAAATAATATTATAAATTCATGATCTACTAATTAACTTTTAAAAACTATGTATAATTTAAAAAAAATAGATTCTAAAATTTTTTCTTGTATTCAAAAAGAATTAAAAAGACAAGAAGAATGAATAGAACTTATTGCTTCTGAAAACTATGTTTCTAAAGCTGTTTTAGAAGCTTTGGGCTCAGTTTTGACTAATAAATATAGTGAATGATATATTAATAAAAGATATTATTGAGGCTGTCAACATATTGATGAAGTAGAAAGTTTAGCAATTGAAAGAGCTAAAAAATTATTTAATGCCGAGCATGTAAATGTACAACCATTATCATGAGCACCAGCAAATATTGCTGTTTATTTTGCTTTATTACAACCATGAGATACGGTTTTGGGTATGGATTTATCACATGGATGACATTTGACCCACTGACATCCTGTGACTTATATGACAAAAATCTTTAATTTTATTAGATATAAAACAAATATTGATTGATTAATAGATTTAAATAATTTAAGAGAAATGGCAATTAAAAATAAACCAAAATTAATTTTAGTTTGATATAGTGCATATTCTAGAGAAATTAATTATAAAGAAATAAAAAAAATTGCAGATGAGGTTTGAGCATATACAATGGCAGATATTGCGCATATAGCATGACTTATTGCTGCTTGAGAAATGAATAATCCTGTTCCAATTTTTGATGTTGTTACCACTACGACACATAAGACATTAAGATGACCAAGATGATGAATGATAATGTGTAAAGAAAAATTTGCACAAAGCATAGATAAATCCGTTTTTCCATGATTTCAATGAGGTCCTCATGAAAATAATATAGCAGCAAAAGCCGTTGCCTTTAAAGAAGCCCTAGAACCTTCTTTTAAAAAATATTGCAGACAGATAATAAAAAACGCAAAAATAATGGAAGAAGAATTTAAAAAATTAAACTATAAAATTTGTTTTTGAAAAACAGATAATCATTTAATTTTAATAGACGTTACCACTAAATGAGTTTCTTGAAAAGAAGTACAAATTATTTTAGATAAAGTAGGTATTACTGTAAATAAAAATATGATTCCAGACGACCCAAGATCTCCAATGGATCCATCTTGAATTCGTTTAGGAACACCAGCAATGACGACCAGGGGTTTTAAAGAAAAAGAATTTAAAAAAATAGTTTATTGGATAAATGAAGCAATAATAAACAAAAACAACCCAAAAAATCTATTAAAAATAAAAAAAGAAGTTTTATTATTATGTAAAAAATTTCCCATATACAGTTAATAAGAACTAAATTTATTTAAAGATAAGATGTTTAATGAAAATTATTTAATGGTTTTGTGGCAGTAAAATCTAATCTAATTTAAAGGCTTTCTAAAAAGAAAAAAATTAAAAACTAATTTTTATTAGATATAGATATGCCTAAACTAAATTGATCGACTCCGCCAGCTGGCGGATAGTCTGCTTTAAAGGATTTTTAATATACTAAAGAGTTAAAATATTTAATTTTTTTCTTTACAAAACATATATTTTAGCAGAATATAAGATGAGAAAATAAGAGAGAAGAAAATTGGTTTATTCTTGATCAATTAAGATCCTTGCGAGACTATTTCTCTTAAATGCGGGGATCAAAATTTAGGAAAATCAAATTTGCTTGGATATAATAATAAAAAATTTTATTGAAATTAAAATATAATTTTATAAAATAAAGTTGTTATTTTTTAATTTATAAATTATGTCACTAGAGAATCTAGGAGAATATTCTTGATGAGATCTAGATGCTTGATCAGACAAAATCAGGCAAGATTCGGAAAAAGTAAGAGAAAAAAAAGATAATTACACTAAATCATTAGCATGAATAAAAAGAGTTCAAAAAGATGAAAAAAAAGCCCAAAAAAACGACAATATTTTAGTTAAGATTATTGTAGAAATTTTAAAAGACCCAAAATACGACATTTTAATACCCTTTATTATTGATTTATTAGAAATATCTACACCACCAAATTTTATTATTGGTACAGTTTCATTAATTAATGAAGATTTATCAAATTTTATTAATAAAAATTATATAAACAAAGAAAATTGATTAATTATAGAAGAAAATATTAATAATAAGTTAATACTAAAATATAAAAAAACAAAAGAATTTATCAAATTTGATGCAGATTCTTTAGATAAAAATTTACAAACAAGAATTAATAAATGGATAGAAGATATATTAAAAATTATTTCTTTCGACCCGTCTTTAATTATTAGTAATAGATTTATAAACTATTACAATGAAGATCAAACAAAAATGATTAATTTATTAGCATCAGTATTCACATTTTTTTTATATAATCAAAATATATTAATAGACAAAAATACATCATTTACATATTGTAAATTTATTTTGTGAGAAGTTTATAAAAAAGTTAAAGGTTTAAAATTGGAAGAAATATAAGCCCCGGGCTTGAAATATTTTAACCCTTAAATTTATATTATGAAACAAACAATATTTTATCATCC
>CAYRGR010000051.1:0-7130 GCA_964423755.1 uncultured Candidatus Peribacteria bacterium | reverse complement strand
AATAACGAGTTTTTATAAAAAATTAAAAATTATTCTTCACAACATCATAATCTAATTCCAAAAAGAAAATCAATCCAATATTTATTAACAATCTCTTCCCAAGTGTATGTTAATTTATCAATAGATTCAATTCTCTTTTTCTTAATTTCATTTAATTCAACAGAACTTTTAGAATAATACTCTACAATTTTATCCGTAATATATTCTACATCTTCATCTAAATCAAAATAAAAATCCTCACTGATTTTATTTTCACCTAAAGCAGCCCAATCTGTTGTAAAAAATGGAATGCCTAATAATTCTGCCTCATATTTTGAAAGACAAAATGTCTCACCAAAAGAAGAAGTTAAATAAATACTTCCATCGGCTTCTTTCATTTTGTTAAAAATCTCATCGTGAGGTACGACTGGATTCACAGTTATATTTTCAGTATTTAAAAGGAAATCTCTATAATGACTTCCCTCAGGAATACTATTTATTCTAAAACAATCAAAATGTATTTTCTTTCCAATTTTTTCAAATTTCTTTGTTAGAATTGTCCAGATTTTTTCCAATGGTTTTACAAATCTTATAGAATCAGATGGACTAATGAAATTAATTGTATCACCAATCTCTTTAAATGTTATTTTTTCTTTTATCTCTTTTTTATCAATACCCAAAGGAATAACATTACATTGAATATTATCATTCAAAACATCTTCTAACATTTTTGCATGATAATTAGTAGACACAACAACATTCCAATCTTTGCCTATTGAACGAAATTGTTCTAATTTTCCTGGATAAATATCATGAGTCCAAAGAATTTTACCAATATTATCAATATTGTTAAATTTTAATGTATCTTTTAAAATTGTTTTCCATTCTTTTCTATAAAAATCATCTGAACATCTTGACACTATAATATAATCTGGATTATCAATTAAAAATGTTGTAGAATTTTTAACAAAATTAACATTAAAAAATGCTATCTTGTTAGGTTCTTTCCTATCTTCAATAGGCAATTCTAAAATTCTATAAGGAACATTCTTTTGTTCATCAGGAAATTGACAAATAACTTGTATACTAATATCAAATTTTCTAAATGACTTTCCATTATCATTATAATCCAAAAGAGCATTAAATAAATTTACATAAGACATTTCAGTTCCAAAAAAACCATCATTGAGTTCTAATTTAGGATTGTCTTTTCCATTTTTAAAAAATGCTCCAAATCCAGAATCTAATAAAGATAAAATCCTAAATCTAACAGGTGATATACCTTTATTATTTCTATTATATTTATTCTTTGAAATCTCTTCTTTTTCTCTTAAAAAATTTTTATGAAAATTAAAATATTCCAAATGTGAATTTAACTGATTAATTTTATCTTTTTTACTTAACAAATTTAAAACTGAAATATATGTTCTATCTGTGAATACCAAATTAATATTATCAATACACTTTTTAAAATATCTGAAATTTCTTCTTTGTAAAAAATAATTATATGAATTTAAAAAAATCTGTTGTACACAAGATTCATCATCATACCAAAGAACATTATTATTTTCAATATAATTTAAGAAATCTATTCCTCTATCTACTAAAATTTTATAAAATCTATTTTCTTCTTTCAAAGTCATTGGAAATTTCATTGCTTCAACCAATAAATCCAATCTTTTTGCAAAAGAAACATCATTAAAAAATTTATTTAATAATAATTTCTTACCATAACTACCACCATCAAATGTTCTTGGAAACGAACGTGATAATTTTATGACAGCATCTGTCTTTTCTCCAAGAAAATCATTACCTTTTATGTTTAAATATTTTCTATAATAATTTCTACATAATTCTCTATAATCTTCTATTTCATCTTCAGTTGAATTTGTAGAATTACAAGATAATACAATATCATAATATGTATTACCCAAATAATACATTCCTCTTGAAAAATCAGGGTCTCCTTCTGCGTGTTTATCAACAAATTCTTTTAATATTGTTGTATAACCTAACAATCTGTCTTTGTAATTCTTACAAGGTCCAGGGATATGTTCAACCATTGAAGTTGTCTTAGGTATTTTTACATCTACCCTATCAGAAGAATCCCAAGATAAATATTCATGAACTCCTGGTCCTTTGTATCTCATATTGTCATTTTTTAAAACATCAAAAGCAACAAATCTAATTCTGTCATATTCACTTCCATAATGATGAATACCAGTATGAATAACAACTTTTTTCTTATTAATATTTTCTTCATCGAGTTTGTTTTCTAAAAATTCTAATGTATTATCAACATTTTCATTAAGAAAAAACTCATCTGAATCCATAAAACAAACATAATCAAATTTTTCTTTTACGACTTCAGGGTCATTAATAAATAATTCAATACCTTCATTTCTTGTTTCAATAAAATTTCTGAAAATAGTTTCATGAGTGAATATTTTTACATTTTTATCCAATGTAGAATATTTTTTTATTCTACTAATTGTATCATCTGTCGAGCCTGTATCTAAAAAATAAAAATATTTCGTCAATCTACTATTTTCAGAAATAAATTTTTGTATGATTTTTGATTCATTTTTTATCATACAAAATATCAAAATTTTGTTTTTTAACATAAATATTTATAACCCGGTTATAAAATTAAAAAAAATAGTTATTTATAAGATTTTTCTTGAGATTTACTATTCTCAATATAATTTAAACGTGTATGCAAATTGCTAACATTTACATCAAATTTATGTAAATTTTCATTTAATGCTTCCATTCTCAATTTTTGAGCCTCATCACGTTTTTCAAATGTCTGTGTTTGAGATGATATTTCATCATGTACATTTTGAATATTATTCAAAATCATATCAAATTTATCTTCAAAATTTTCAACTTTATTTGAAAGATGAATCACCTTTAGTTCAACTTCGTCTAATTTAATTTTGTAATTCATTAGTTCTTTTTGTAATTCAGTGAATCTTACATCGTAGTTTTTTATCAATCGTTTAAAGAAAAAAGTAAGAAAAAATATTGCTCCAGATGAAATATAACCAAAAACAGCTCCTGCTAAATTAAAATTAAAATCAACCATTAATTCATATATTTTTACCTTCTGATTAGATTAAGAAATTCTTTCTTTGTATTATTGTTTTTAAAAATACCTCCCATTTTAGAAGTCAATGTTAATGATTGGATATCTTCTACTCCACGAACAGCTACGCACGTATGCTTAGCTTCTATAATAACTGCAATATTTTTTGTCCCTAAAATTTCAGACAACGAATAAAAAATTTGTTCAGTCAACCTTTCTTGAACTTGTGGTCTTTTACAAAAAAATTCTACAATTCTATTGAATTTAGAAAGCCCCAGTATTTTTTTATCAGGTAAATATGCAATGTGACATTTACCCAAAAAAGGAAGAAAATGATGTTCACAAAATGAATTAACTGTTATATCTTTTACAACTATCAACTCATCATAATTCATTTTGTTTTCAATGGTCGTGCATTTTGGAAAATTATTTTTATCCAACCCCCAGAAAATTTCTTTTAGAAACATTTTTGAAATTCTTTCTGGTGTTTTTGACAAAGAATCGTTTGACAGATCCAGACCAAGGATTTTTAAAATTTCTGTAAATTTATCCTCTAAAATTTTTTGTTTGTCTTCAATTGACAAATTCTGATTAATTTCAATCATTGGTGTTTCAACACCATTATCCGATAAAACATTACTAATAGATTTACAAAAATCGGAATTTGCAATTTTTTCTTTGTTTAACATATTTATCCTCTGGATATTTAAAAATTAAAATTTTATATTTATACAAATTATTATAATTAATTAACGGATTAATTGTAAATATTTAAAAGATTTGTTCCTCTTTGATTTATTAAATTTTTTGTTCCGTTTTTTCTTTTTACAAAAATAAGATTATTGTCACCAATAGGAAATTGGAACCAATCAACCCCTGATGTTATTGTATTAATCTGTGTTCCGGTAGAATTATTCCAGGTTAAATTTCCATTTTTATATAATACAACAATATTTCGTTCTGTGTTACTATACATAGCCATTTTAATATCAGAATATAAATCATATTGCCAATTTATACTACCTGAATTAATATCATAACCTTTTAAAATACTACCTTCAAAGCATAATAATTTTGTTCTTTTCATTTTTGATTATAAATCTCTGAAATTAAATTTAAAAAATATTTATCCGGAATTTCTTCAATTTTTAGATTTCCGTTTGTTTTCTTTAAGTTAAAAAAAGAATTTTTTATCGTTTGATAAATATACTGTTTTTTCTCAGAATAATTTATAAATTCAAATAAATTCTCATGAAATGTCTCGAAATATATTTTAAATAATCTTGATTCAAAATCTTTTAAATAAAATTCATTAACCATTTCACGGTTGCGTGAATTAAATCTTGCATCTTCATTCAATTCGTATTCCGGAACCTCTTTTTTGACATATAATATTTTTGCACTTCCAGCATTTTCTATCTCCATTTTTTATCCTCCGATGGACATTCTTCAAAAACAAATTTTGTTTTATATTTTAAAAAACATCCACAAATTCCACACCTATCTCCTAAACAAGATTTTTCTAAGAGATTACAATTTTTACATATATTTAATCTTTCATTTTCTGTTTTTTTATCAACAAAAATATATTTTTTATCTTTAGAAAATAAATATTTTATAAATTGTAAAAAATCCAAAATAAAATATTTAAACACTCTCATTTGATAACTCTTTCTTTATCCCATCAACGAATTTTAAAAGACCTTTCGGCATTAATTCCTTTATTTGTTTCTCATCATCTTCCAAAATAGCAGCACGTAATTTGGTTGCTGAAATGTCTTCATCAGACCTTGGTATTTCAACGACCTCCATTTCGTTTGGTATTTCATCATGGTTAAAAATATAATCAACTTGTCTATTATATTCTTTGATTCTATCGGAACCACCGAAAATAGCAACTGGTTCAAATCCAGCTTCGTGTATTTTTTTAACACCTAATCCAATAGTACCCATATTAATAAAATCAAAACCACATACATTTTTATTCTCTTTTTCTAATGTTGAAAATATCTCTGTGGTTAATTCATCACTTAAAATAGGAATACCTTTTTTTCTACGAACTCCAATTATAAAAGTAGGATATCCATTATGTTTCTTTGCTGTTTCAAGCAATTTTTCATGACCCTTTGTAAACGGTTGAAATTTACCCATAATCATATTACAAGGTTTTAAATCGTCTCTAAATGGTTTATAATTATTCTCATAAATTATATTTTCGTTTAACAATTTAAATTCATCTAATGATAACATATAATTGGACTCATTTATATTTAATGCTAAATCTTTAATAAATTTCTGTCTTATATTTGAAAATCCTGTGAAACGTTTTCTATCAAATTTATAAACAGAAAGAGTTAGACGGAAAAACAAATTTAAATAAGGTTTTTCTAATAATATTTTTTTGATATTATTATTTAAAAAATTAACGTTAACTTTATAATCTTTTAAATAATCTTCCGTAATATTTACACTTATATCTTCAAATTTCTTGAAAAAACCTTTGCTTTCACTATTGACAAAATCAACAAATATATTAGATATAATTTCTATATAACTTTTCCAACCTTTTAAAGTATTATCAAGATAATCATCAAGATTAATATTAGAAATAAAATTTTCAAATGATTTTAAAAATTCATCAGATTCTTTTTTATAAGAAGATTCTTTTTCACCAGATTCTTGTTTCTTATTTTTAATAGAAAATTCAAACCAAGGGTCAACCAATTTCGCAAGTACTTTTTCATCATCAAACCAAAATACAATACCTTCGATATTCTTAGACAAATCAGTTTGTAAAAATGTTCTTTTTCTTTTTGGATTGAGTATAGAAAAGATATAACCTGTAAAACTTTCAGTCTTGAATTTTTCAATTAATTGTTCATTTGGTGTATTTAAAAACTCTTTTATACTTTGCTTCTGTTCGTTTGATAATACACCTTGAAATATAATAGGAACTCTCGAAACATTTAACAAATCAGCATATTTATCTAATTTAGAAATATCTTCTATTTTTGAAATTAATTTTCCATCTTTATATTTTGAAATAGAATGAAGAATTAAATTATTTTTTGGTATTTCGTCATAACTTATTAAATTTGGTTTCAATGAACTCACGTGTTCCATTTCAAATCTAAGACCACTGTCTATTTTATCAGTAATCGTATCAGAAAGATTTTCAAAATAAGAAATTAAATCTTCATATCTTGTATCAATCGTCCTATCTGCTACGTTTATTGGTTTTTTTGCATTTCTCTTATAGAAATCCCAACCATCATCTGTTTTTTCTATACTAAATGCTTCACCGTCAATTTTCTCTGTTATTAAACAATTTGAATTGAATAATTTATCTAAAAAATCTTGTCCTTTTTTAGAAAGAGTATTATAAAAATGTTCCATGTGATATTTCTGTTAAATATTTTGTATATTTTATATATTATAAATAAATATTGAAAATCTAAAAATAATTAAAAATGTACAAAAATAATATTTCAAAAATTAAAAAAGAAAAAGACAAGTTATTAAAGGATAAAAGTGCGTTCATTAATTTTAAAAAATTTATGAAAAAAAATCCTGAATATATGGATTCATTAAGGAATTATCCTAAATTAAAATCCTTATTTGAAAATTTTGGAGAACCTGAAGATAATATTTTGATGTTGTTTTTCTTATTTGATATTTATAAATTTCCAAAATGCACCAATTGCTCTAAAGAGATTATAATACTTAAAGAGAGTGATATAAAATATAAAAGTCATGATAAAGAAAAATTAAATTCCTATTTAAAAAATAAAATAACCTGTTGTAATTCTTGCCGTTATAAAAAAAGTTTCAAAAACCAGAGAAAAACATTGCTTGAAAAATATGGTGTTGAATTTTTCTCTCAAATTCCAGAAGCAAAAGAAAAGAGGAAAAAAACACTACTTGAAAAATATGGTGTTGAATTTTTCTCTCAAATTCCAGAAGCAAAAGAAAAGAGGAAAAAAACACTACTTGAAAGATATGGGGCTGAATGTTTATCTCAAATTCCAGCGATAAAAGAAAAGAAAAAACAAACAATGTTGGA
>CAYRGR010000050.1:0-7139 GCA_964423755.1 uncultured Candidatus Peribacteria bacterium | reverse complement strand
GTAAGAAAAAAATTCAAGCCCGGAATTGAATTTAAAAAAAAAAATTTGCTTTTTTTAAAATTATAAATACTTTTAATTTAAGTTTAAGATTTACTTAAAAAATAAAACATTATTTATGTATAAATTTATTATTGCTATTATTATAATTATTTTGTCCATTAGGAGAGGATTGTTATAAAAGTAATAAATTATAATATATAACAAAAAACCTCTCTAAAGAGAGGTTTTTTTTAATACAAAAATAAATATACCTAATTCATCCATGCAGTATTGCAGAGTTGATTAATTTTTACTTTAATATTTAATTTTAATTGTATGAATAAGTTTGAAAATTCTAAAAAAACACATTTTAATCCTTTATGTTTGGATAAGACTGAATTTAATAATCTTACTAATTCTTTAAAAAATGTAGAATTTTATTTTACAGATTTGAGAGATGGTAATCAAAGTGCTTATTATAGTCCTTCTATACAAAGTCAAATTGAAGTTTGAATATTAATTGAAAAATATATTAATGCTGTAGAATGAGTTTTGGAATGATGATATGCTGGTGCTACTGTGAGTGAAAAAGAAAAATTTGAAGCATTGAGAGATAAAATTGTTTTAGGAGCTTTTTGTTCTAGTAAAATTAAATGAAAAGATATAAAAGAACATTTTTCTAGTACTTTGGAAGCAAAGACTCCAGTCGTTACAATATTTGTAAAATCAAGATTATCCGATGTTTTAAATACTTTAAAAATAACTCCTAAAGAAAATTTACAAAATATTGAGGAAAATATTTCTTATTTGAAAAATAGCCAAAAACAAGTGTATGTAGATATGGAACATTTTTTTGATTGATATTTATTAAATTCAGCTTATGCAATTGAAACTATTAAATCTGCTTTGGATTGATGAGCAGATAAAATTGTATTAGCCGATACTTTAGGCAGGACTCATCCAAGACAAGTCCGCAAAATTATTTTAGAAATTTTTAATGATAAAGATTTATCTAAAAAATTACAATGAAAATTAGGATTACATCTTCATGAAGATAAATATGATACTTGAGAAAGTATTTTGCTTGCTCTTTCTACATGACACATTAGTCATGTTCAATGAAATTTTACTCGTGGATGTGGTGAGAGAGTAGGGAATACTTGAATTACTAATTTGTGGCTTACTTTACTTGAAGACTATTGAATTGATGTTTTTGAAAAATCTCCAGATAGACAAAAGTTATGGTGAAATTTAATAAAAACTTATTCTAGAGTAAAAAATATTTTGACTTGATCTTATCCGGATGATTTAGATTGAGTTTTAAACCCAAAAACTCATTGTCATGCTGCGTGATTACATGTAAGTAGTTCTAAAAAAGATATAGAATCTTATAATATAGTTTCTCAAAAAACTATGGATTTACTTTGAGCTTATAATTTTCCATGACTTACTCAACAAGCATGAAGTGCAAATGTAGAATATTATCTAGAAAAAGCAGGATTAATAGATCAGTCTCATAAAAAAAATGAATTAGTTTGAAAAATGTTACATTTTATAAAAGATAAAAATTCTCTTACATATACAAATAATTTAGCTTCTTTTTTACTGGAGGCTTATAGAGAAAAAACTGGAGCTAAAAAATGATTAAAAAGATTAATAAATGAGAAATTTTGAATTTGATCAATAAAAACAAGCATGATGGTTGATGATATATGAAAACATGAATGTACAAAAGTAAGCATTGCTCAAAGTTGAGATTTAAAAAATGGATTTCATGAATCTGAAAAACTAGAATTGACAGATAGAATAAATTGAATATTTCATGAAATTGCAAATTTATTAAAGAAAAAGTTAAAAGAAAAATATGATTATATAGATGATCTTGAACTTTTATGATACAGTTCTATTGCTGAAGAAAAAGAAACAAATGCAAATGTTCTTACAAGATTAGTTTTTAGAGATAAGAGTAATCATCTACTTTTTAGTGTAGTTTCAAGAAGTAAAAATGCTAATATTGCAAGTATAGATGCCATTAAAGAAGCCTTTTTTTATTTTATTTTATGTAAAGAATGAGAAATTAATCATGTATCAGATCCTGTTTTAGAATCTAGATATGGTAAAATACAACACTAATTTATTGTAGTAAAATTTTTAATGATAAATTGCGAATAAATATTTAATGACTTAATTTTAAATGAATTAATTCTATTTTTCTTTGATTAATCTAGTTTAAAAATTATAAATTAACTCAAAATTAAAAATTAATTTCATTACAATAAAACCTCACTAAATAAGCATAAATATAAATTTACATGAAAAATTTTATAATCCTCAATTTAGATTATATTTATTGCAAAAGTTCATGAACATATAGTGCATTAGAAAATTAAAAAAATAATCATTTTAAATATTTAAAGCCTTGTTTATAATTTACTTTAAGCCAAAACTATCTTTACTCTGTGAAATAAAAATTATTTCACGGGATGAACAAGTTAAACTTTAGTGAAGTATGAAACATTAGCCAGTAAAAATATTTTGATAAGTTTTAGTTTTATAAGGTGAAAATTAGGGAAAGCTAAATATAAAATCATTAAAACTATGTAAAGGCTTATAATAAACAAAAACTTGAGATAAAAAATTTAGTTTTAAAGTTCCCGGGTTATACCTTTTTATTTATATATTTTGACAAACACTACTTAACCAAAACATATCATCAAGCATAATAATTACCTCAATCTTTTACTTCTCATTTATACAAAGGATTTTTAATATTTATATTCTCAAAGAAGATTTTATATGTTCAATTTTTTCATTTTAATTCAAATGTTAAATCTTCCTTTTTTAAATTTAACTGTTTAGTATTTTTATATAGATCTAATAACTTATTTTCAACTTCTTTTATATTCAATGTATCATATACTTGTCAATTTTTTGGGATTTCTAAAGTAAGCTTAGAGATATTAATTTGTGCATATTCAGGTTCTGCTTCAGAATAGTCATAATTTGATATTCTTAATATTTTTGAATATCAAATTGTGTCAATAGGGAATATATTATCTTTAGAATCTAAAATAAAAAACAAAACTTCTTTATTTGAATCATCTATTTCTTCAAAATAGGATTTTACTTTTATTTCTTCTGTAATTGAGTTTATAATTTCCCAATTATTTAATTTGTTATATGTGTAGCCAGAATTTTTTATATTATTATTTTCAAGGTTTTTTTTGTGTTCTTGTTCCAATTTAGCATATTGTTTTGAAAATAAAACTTTTATACTTTTACAACTATTATAACTACATAAATAACTTATTTCTGAATAAATATCTTTTGATAAATTACTATTTATATCTTCATAATTTTTTAGAGGTATTATCTCTCAGTTTTTTAATATTCATGCTTCTCTCAAGTTTTTTTCAAGTCTAGATAATTGTCTTGATTCTGGAAGGGAATAGACTCACCAAGGTCAAACAGATATAATTATTGTAAAAACTGTTAATATTAGGGGTATATAAGCTAAATATTTTTTGCTTGAAAAAATTAAATAAAGTGAAATTACAGCAAGCCAAATACCAAAAACTACTATAAAATATCTATTCATAGTAATGTCATATTGAGCAATTCTTAAAAATATTGCATAAAATAACATAAACAATTGTGGTATAACAACATAAGGAAAGCCTTTTCTGAAATATTTTATGAACTTATTTTTTTCATCAAATATATATGAGAAAATGTATATTATATAGCCAAAAATAGAAAATCAAATAACCATCCAACTTACTTCTCATTTTGGCCAGTTTCAAAAATTCGAAAGAACTTTTATGCTGTATGCGTAGAGAATTATAAAATATACACAAATAAATGGAATTGCGATATATTTAACTAAAAATGAAAAGAAAGCATTTTCATTAAATATATTTTTATCAAAAATTTCTTTTTTAGGAAGTTGAGTTAGTCCAAAAATGGGTGCTATAAATGATAAAGCTATTATTGCCCAATCGCCATATATTTTATCAAATACAATATCAAATAGTGCAGAAACAGTACTAATTCAAATCATTCAAAGAGTAAACAAAACTCATCATAATATTGTAGATATTAGAAAAACTACACTAATTTTATAAAAATAATTATAGTAAGCATTTTGAATATCTTTTTTCCCAAATAATTTATTTATATAAGGAGAGAAAAATAAAAAGGAAATAATTCAAGCTAGTGTTAATAGAAAAAATATTATATTATCAAAATTGTTTAAATCATTTTTAAATCACATGAAAAATAATACTCAAAATCATAATGTTATTAATTGAAATAAATTTTTATTAATGCCAGATAAACTTATATTTTCAGAAGCCAAATAAACTCATAAACTAAGGAAAAAGGTGATAATAACAGAAAATATACTTCTTAATATATTTTCACTTACATTTTGATTTAAATCTCAGTGTAAATAAATAAAAAATAGTGCGTTTAAAACAATTATAAGTATTACCAAAAGAGGAAACCTATTTATAATATTAAATATGTTTGTTTTCAAAGATTGAATATTAAAGTCCGAAAATATGTTTTTCATAAAAAATGAAATTAAATATTAAAAAATAGTATCAAGTATAATAGTAAAAATAGCTGGCTATAAAAAATTATTTTTGTATATCTCTATCTACAATAAACCTAATAACCAATAAAAATGGAATAAATAAAATATAATAATAGTTTTTTAATAATTTATGTCTTAAATATTTTAAATTTGTTAATAAACTAAATAATGAACTTTCATATAATTTATAGTCAACAAAAGTTAAACCTAATTGTTCACAACATTCTCTTTCATTTAAATTAATACATGTTCCAAATGGTGTATTTAAGGATTCTATCAAATGCTTTGAAAATTTCTGAGTTTTAGTTTTCATAAAGACAAAAACATTAGGTAGTAATGATTAATACAATTGACTATATGTACCAATATTAAGAAATTCTATGAGTTCATAAGAACCATCTGAAAGTTCTCTAAATATTAAACGGAAATCTCCTGTTATATCAATACTTCTACATCAGAGATATTTTCATGAAAGTGCATGATTTCGTAATGTTTTATCATGGGGATTTAAAAAAAATTTTAAAAGAATACTATCTGTTTTGTTTTGAATTTTCAAAGAAAGTTTCTTATAATTTTTTAGAAATGTTTTTGATCTCTTAATTTGCATATTTTATTTAGCATTATGATGTTTTTTTAAATCTGTCATAAATGCTTTAGGTGAATCAAATGTATCCCAAGATTCATTTTTATATTCTTTACTTTCAAGGTACAAATCTTCTCTTACTGTTCTGACCTCAAATGCAGGCTTACCATGAACCATAATAATATAAAAAAGATTTTTCTCTTTTGCCTCTCTTGTGTAACTAGAAAGATTTTTTCTATAGTCACTTAATGTAATAAGTTTTGTATTCATATTAATTTAATTAATATATATTATTGTAATGATAGCAAAATTTTGTACAAAATCAAATTTAGTTTAAAAATTTTTAAAAGATAAACTTTATCTAACAAAATAAGCACTTTTTTCAAGGTGCTTATTATAAATCAATTAATATAAACAAATTAAACATTTTAATGCCAGTCTTTCACTTACTTTAAGCCAAAAATATCTTTACAAATTAAACTTGGTGGAGATGAGAATAGCGGTAAGTATGAATTATAGCAGGAAATAGCAGATTTACCTTCACTTATTTTCTTTATAACTTACAAACTGAAGTTTTATTGTTTAATATATTTGGAGATTTTTAATTCAGAACAATATTTAAACTTTTATAAAGAATTTCGATAAGACATATTGAGAATCATAGTATTTTAAAATAAACTAAAATCTATTTTTTGTAAAATATTGTTATTACTTTTATCTATTATTCAATAATGTCATGGCAAAAAATAATCATACTTACTTATAATTTTTTTCTTAGTTTTTACTGCCATATTTTGATTGTAAGCATTTGAATAATAACCAGAAATTAAAAAATCATTATATGTTTTGAGAGCATCTCAAGTAAGTATAAAATTCTTTGAATCTTTTATGAAGGCAATAGACGAGTGTCAAATTGTGTGTCAAAATGTTTCTAAAACTTTTAAATTAGGCGAGAGATTAAATTCTTTCTCAAAAGTATTTATGTGTAAGTAATTAATATAGTTTTTAAACGGTTGAAATAAATCAATATCAGATTCTGAATTATTAGAAAATAAAAAATCTAATTCTTTTTTATGTATATAAATTTCAGCATTTTTAAACATATCAACATTACTACAATGATCGAAATGAAGATGTGAAATAAAAACCTTGTGAATTTTAATGTTTTTAATTATATCATATATAATATTTCTTACACCATATCAACCTGTATCAAATAAAATATTTTCATTGCCATCTTGTAATAATATAACAGAAGCATATCAAAATGATCATTTTAAAGGACGTATATTTAGACCTTGGATAATATATTCATATTTTACCATAAATTGATTAATATTTTAAAGTATATTTTTGAGTTCTTGATATTGTTTTTCTATAAGAGAAAAAAGAGGTTCATTAATTATTTCATCTTTTGAAATTTGTATAAAGTCATACATTTTTTGGATAAGTTTGTCATAAGTAGATTTATTTTTAGCTAAATGATAATAAAAACTATTTTCATAAATATCAGCAGCCTTCACAATTAAAGCGGGTAGACCAATTATCTTACATCGTTCAAAACAGTCAATGTACTGTGTTTTTTTGTCTTGAATGGAAGAATTAAATGTATTTGCTTGTACAATGTTTCAAATTTCTTTATTAAATTCCGTGTTAATTTCTTCATGACTTATTCAGGCATCTTCACATACATCATGTAAAATACCTGCGATTACTATTTCATCGGAATATCATTGGTTTAACAGTAAAAAACCAACCCGAATACTATGGTAAACTACAGGTTTTGGATTTACTGAATAAGCATCAATTTTTTTTGCAAGAAATTTTATGGATTTTTCAATAAATGGATTATCAAGTTTTCTGTTCATTTTTATATAAATTATTAATTATTATAATAAGCATTAAGAAAATAAAATCAAGATTAAAAACATACATTCTACCACGAATTAGGACTTTTTGGAAAAACAATAAAATAGGTTA
>CAYRGR010000049.1:0-7177 GCA_964423755.1 uncultured Candidatus Peribacteria bacterium | reverse complement strand
TACTACTTGAAGCTATGTTGCTTATTTTACAGATAAAGACAATATTAGTGGGACATGAAATATGTTAGTAGTGCTTCAAGATTATTGAAAATGATTTTTTTATAAATTTATGTCTGTATGAAATTTTAATTATTGATGAAATCAATATTATTTAATTTGGAACAAAAAAGAACTACCACTAACTTATGAAGAAAAATTAAATTTTTCTTATAATAGTGCATGTTGAAGTAAAGAATTTGCTGATCTATCATCATTATCTAATGCTAAATTTAGTGATATTGTGGATAAAATATCAGAGGTGCTTTATAATAATTACGGATGATGAACTACCTGAAGTTGAGCTTTAAAAAAAGTAAATGAATATTTAAGTCAAACATGAGTAATTAATTCACCATATATAGCAGTTGTTGCAAATATATTTAAATATAAATATAAAATTAATACTTGAGGCACATGTGCTTGTATTTCAGATTATACATTACAAAATTTTCCTGCTTATTTATCTTGATTCACAAATAATACATCATATTTATGAACTATTGGTTTTTCTTATCATACATGATGTCCTATAAATTCTATGCAATGAAATAATGCTTATTTTTGACCTTTATATTGAGCTGATTTTGAAACAAAATTTTTTAAATGATTTAATAATGTTAATGCTAGAATATGTCCTTTTAATGATGATATTAGTAATACATGTTTATATTGGAATAATAGTCTATGATGATTTCCATATTGATATAGCGAAAATTATACTTCTTCAGATTTAATATTTACAAAAAAAACTTTGCAATATTGATTAAGAAGTGATACTTCTTATAATAGTATTTGATGAAAAACTTTTTATGAAAGAATGTTAAGTGATAATGCTTATACTTTTTGATCATCCTTAATATTATGTGTTGATAAATAAAAAATTTAATTATAAATAATTTTATCCTATAATTTTCTTTATTTTATGACAAAAAAATCAGAAAAAGTTTCTACTAAATATATCTTTATAGTATGAGGTGTAATGTCTTGAGTATGAAAATGAATTACTTGTGCATCTATTGGGAGAATTTTGATTAGTAAGTGATATAAAGTGACTGCTATAAAAATTGATCCATATATTAATGTTGATGCTGGTACAATGAATCCGATTGAACATTGAGAGGTTTTTGTGACAGAAGATGGTGATGAGACAGATCAAGATATATGAAATTATGAAAGATTTTTAAATAAGAATATTTACAAAGAAAATTATATGACAACTTGAAGGGTTTATTTATCTGTAATTCAAAAAGAAAGAAATTTAGAATACAAATGAAAATGTGTGCAACCAATTCCTCATATACCAATAGAAGTGAGAGAAAGAATAGATAATGCAGTACAAAAAGATTGATCAGAAATTGCTATTATTGAAATCTGAGGCACTGTTGGGGAATATGAAAATTTATTATTTTTGGAAGCTGCAAGATTTATGCATTTACAGAATCCGGATGATGTTTTGTTTGTGATGGTAAGTTATCTCCCTTTACCAAGTATGATATGAGAAATGAAAACTAAACCAACTCAACATGCAGTACGAAGTCTTAATTGAGCTGGTATACAACCTGATTTTATTATTGCAAGATCATCTAAACCAATTGATGAACCAAGAAGAAAAAAAATTGCTTTATTTTGTAATGTAAGAAGTGATGATGTAATATCTGCTCCAGATATAGATTCTATTTATGAAGTTCCTCTTAATTTTGAAAAAGATAAATTTTGAGATAGAATTTTACAAAAATTAAATTTAGAAACTAGAAAAAATGATATAAAAGATTGGCAAACATTTGTAAATATTTATAAAAAATCTACTAAAGAAATTAAAATTTGAATTGTTGGTAAATATTTTTCTACTTGAGATTATACTTTGGCAGATTCTTATATTTCTGTAATAGAGGCCATAAAACATGCTTGAGTCGCAAATAAATGTAAAATAAAATTATCTTGGATAAACACAGAAGAAGTAGAAAAAAAATGAGTGAAAATCTTAAAAGACCTTGATGGTATAATTGTACCTCAAGGTTGGTGATCTAGATGAAGTGAATGAAAAATTAAAACCATAGAATATTGTCGCACAAAAAAAGTCCCTTATTTTGGGCTTTGTTATGGTATGCAAATGGCTGTTATTGAATTTGCAAGAAATGTCTGTAAATTAAAAGATGCAAATTCTGAAGAATGTGATCAAAAAACTACAAATCCTGTCATTCATATCATGGAAGAACAGAAAAAAAATTTAGAAAAAAATAAATATGGTGGCACAATAAGACTTTGAGGTTGGCCATGTAAAATTAAATCAAAAACACATTTAGAAAAAGCTTATAAAGAAAAATTTAAGAAAGAAGATCTTACTGTTTCTGAACGTCATCGCCACAGATATGAATTTAATAATGCTTATAAAGATTTATTTGAAAAAAAATGACTTACAATAGCTGGTACTTCTCCAGACGGAAAAATAGTAGAAGCCATAGAAATTACTGATCATCCATTTTTTATTGGTACTCAATTTCATCCAGAATATATTTCTAGACCTCTTGATCCTCATCCTCTTTTTGTTGAATTTGTAAAAGTTTGTATGAAATTAAAAAAATAATTAAAAATTTTTTATTTTTCATCTATCGGACTTTCATAAGCTTTTATTAAATTATTTTTAGTGTCAATAAGTAGAGAAAATTTATATTTAATTTCTTTCATAAACTTTAAAATAAATATTATTTTTTCTTGATTTTCTTGTTCTAATTTTAATTTTTCTTCAAGAAAGTTGATAAAATTTTCAATTTTAATTAATAATTTTTCTAAAAACTTAATAACTTCTTTATTATTTTTAATAATAGATTTTTCTTGTATTTTATTTTTTATAAAATTTGTAGAATTTCATAAAGAACCATTGCTAATATAATTATTTGTAATTTCTTGATTTTGTTTTAATAAAAAAGTTAAAACACCTAAAAACTCATTATAATTAAAAGAAATATAATCAAAATTATTTAATTGATAATTAAGAGATAAAACACTATTTTCTAACAAAAATAAGTCAGATTTATTTCATTTATTATTACTAAATCTTATATAATTATATCATACATGATTTTTATTATTAAAATCTATAATTAAATTAATTCAATCCTCTTTATGTATAATTATCTCAGATTCCTTGTTAAGCTCTTCCTCTTTTTTTGTTTTTCTAAAAATTTTTGGAACTTCTAATTTAGAAATTTCTTTTAAATTATATGATTCATTTCTAATTTTTAGAGCTTTTGAACTAATAAATTTATTTAAAAACAAATCTAATTCTCGTATAACTAGATATAATTCTTTAATTTCAGTATAATTATTTAATTTTAAAAATTTTTTAAAATTAGCTATTATTTCATTTATTGTAACAAGTACATACAAAAAGGCGTCATCATTCCTTTTTGTTTCATGTAAAAATTTTTCTTTAGTTTTTTCTAAAGAAAATCATTGTTTTGGATTTTTTAAAAAATCTTTAAATCACTTTAATATTAATTGTAATCTAAAAACTGTTTTTAATATTAAAGCTTTGGCATTATTAGAGCGAAGCATTAAATATCATTCTATTAATTTATCATTAACAATTTCTTGCTCGTTAACAGCTTCGCTTATTCATGGTATAGAGTTTTGAAAAATATATATAATTTTTTGTATATCTTCTGGATATAAATCTTCGGTATTAAAATTTTTATGTAAACATTCTGCATCATTTAAAATCAAAGATATACTTGCTGTCCTTGTGTTTTGACAAACAACAGCAGTATCGTTTCAATTTTTTGCTATAAATTGTTTTATTCATTTATCTTCTGATAAATATATATCTGTAGAATTATTTTCCATAATACTTTACTTATTACATATTTAAATATAATAAACTTACTTTATTGATTTTTTTTAAAAATCAAATTAAAATTTGACTTTTTTAAAACTTTACTTTTTATGAAAAAAATATTTATTATTTGAATTGGTGGAATATGAGTAAGTGCTGTAGCTAGATATTATAATAATATTGGTTATCAGGTTTCTTGATCAGATCAATTTGATAGCGAACTTTTAAAAAAAATGAAATATGAATGAATTAAAATTTATATATGACACAATGAAAAAAATTTGGATAATGATACAAATATTGTCATTTATAGTGAAGCTATTATTTCCAAACCAGATCTTACAAAAGAAGAAAATTTAAACATAAATCCAGAATTAAATAAAGCTAAAATTTTATGAATTAAAAACATAAGTTATCCTGAAGCTCTTGCTGAAATAGTAAACTCAAAAAAAATGATTGCAGTGTGTGGTACTCATTGAAAATCTACTACCACATCAATGATTTGATATATTTTATCTTGATCGCAATTTGATAGCTCAGTAATAGTATGAACTCAAGTAAAACAATTAAATAATTCTAATTTTTATTTTTGAAAATCAGAATATTTTGTAATTGAGGCCTGTGAATATAAAAGATCTTTTTTACAATACAAACCATTTATTACTGTAATTACAAATATTGAAATAGATCATCTTGATTATTATAAAGATCTGGAAGATTATATTAGTGCTTTCAAACAATTTCAAAATCAAACTAATTGAATTATTGTTTTAAATTGAGATGACAAAAATTGTCTAAAATTAAAAGATAATAAGAAAAAACAAATTTGGATAAATTCTGAATTTTATAAAAACAATAAATTATTAAATTGAAAATTAAACCTAAAAATTCCTTGAGAACACATTGAATTTGATGCATATCTTGCCTTTACTGTAACAAAATTAATCTGATTGGATGATAATTATATTATTAAAAAATTAAATTCTTATAATGGCGCTTGGAGAAGATCTGAAATTATTAAAACAACTAAATTTTGAAATATTTTAATGAGTGATTATGGACATCACCCGACAGAAATTAAATTAACATTAGAAGCTATTAAAAATAAATATTTTGATAAAAAACTTTTTGTAGTTTTTCAACCACATCAATATTCTAGAACTATTGAATTACTTGAATGATTTAAAACATGTTTTGATTCTGCAGATAATTTAATAATTTCTGATATATATTTTTCTCGTGACAAACAAGAAGATGTTTTTAAAATGTCACCAGAAAAATTTGTAGAAGAATTAAAACAAAATTATCCAAATATAATTTATGGAAACTGATTAAAAAATGCTTTAAAATTAATAAAAGAGTACGACAAAAAAAATCCTAAATCTAGTTTGATTTTATTGCTTTGAGCATGAAATATAGATGAATTAAGACATAAAATTAATTAAAAACATTATTTTAAAAAAATAGTTTTCGTTTTTTTAAACATTTTAAATTATACTAAATCTTAGTATCGCAAGATTTGTTAAATAATTTTACTAAATATGCAATATAAAATTTTTTGATGTAAAGTTAATAAATATTTTGCAGAAAAATGGCTAAACTCACAAGAACTCAAAGATAAAGTTTGAGTTTTTATAGCATCTTGTGTTGTCACAGATAATGCAAAAACAAAATGGATAAAATTTGTAATAAATGAAGCTAAAAAAATAAAAAAATGAAAAATTTATCTGACTTGATGTGGAATTTTAAAAAAATGAAAAATAAATAAAGATTTTTATAAAATATATACTGAATTATCAGAGTTTAAAGATAAAATAATTTTATTAAAAGAAAATTCAAAAAATATTTCTCAAAAAAATATTTATACAAGAAAAAATATAATGATTCAAAATTGATGCGATAATAATTGTACTTTTTGTATGACAATTTTAGCTAGATGAAAACATAGATCTAGAAATATTAATTCTATTATTGATGAAATTTGTAATTTTGAAAAAAATTGATGAAAAGAAATTGTAATAACTTGAATAAATATTTGAGCCTATTGATGTGATAATACTAGAAATTTTAAAAATTCAAAATTTGTAAATCTTTTAAAAGAAATTTTAGAAAAAACAAATATTTCAAGAATAAGAATTAGTAGTATTTGAATTGAATATGTAAATAACAAATTAATAAAATTATTTGAAAATACTCGTATTAATCCACATTTTCATTTATCTATACAATCGTGATCAAATAAAATTTTAAAACTTATGAATAGAAATTATGAAAGAAAAAATATATTTCAAGTACTTAATGGTTTAAATTCTTTAAAAAGAAAAGATTGAACATTGATTAGTATAGGAGCTGATATTATAGTATGATTTCCTGGCGAAGAAGAAAAGGATTTTAATTATTCTCTTAATCTTATAAAAAAATTTAACATTACAAAAGCTCATATTTTCCCTTTTTCTTCTCATAAAAAATATTACACGGTACCTGCATCTAGACTTAAAAATCAAATAAATGAAAATTTAAAATTAAAAAGGGTACAAAAATTAACAAAAGAAGCTGATTTGATAAGATCTAAATTTATCCAAAAAAATGAATGAAAAACATTAAATATTTTAATAGAAAAATTAAAATGAAAAACATTTTCTTGATGGAGTGAAAATTATATTCCTTTAAATGATACCAACTTTAAACCTCTTGCTTGAGAAAAAATTAAAGTCTGAGAAATTATAAAATGAGTTTTTACAAAAAATTTATTATAAATAACTTTCTTCAAAAAAATATTCTTTTTATAAAAATTAAATTTTAATATTATATTTTTTTATTAAAATTTTATAATCAACATTTGAGATACTTGAAATATCTTTTAATATACTTTTAGCTGTTTTTTTATTAAACTCATTATGATAAGGAATTGTTAATCAATATCAATTTTTTTCATATCTAAAATGACTTCATTTTTTTCTTACTAAATCAAAACTTAAATCATTAATTATTATTTGTAATTCATTATACTTTAACGGCATATTTATCTTCTTGATTAAAAGATAAAAACGAGCTTATTTTTATAACGCTTTCATTTTTTAATTTCTTTTCATATGCTATTTCTAAACCATCTTTCAAACTATTTATAAGTTCTTGTTGAGTTTTTCAAACTCAATAAATTATTTCTTTTCAAGTATTTATTCTTCATCAAAAACTTCAATCATTTTCTATAAATATTTTTATATCATACATAAAAAAATAAATTAAAAATTAATCTCATTCTTATTATACATTTTCCACAAAAAAATCAACTGCAAAAAAAATCCC
>CAYRGR010000048.1:3070-7201 GCA_964423755.1 uncultured Candidatus Peribacteria bacterium | reverse complement strand
TTATGGCATATCAGAAGGATACAAATATTCAAGTATTTAAAATACCTATAGAAGAAGAGTTTATGAAGCAATGGACGTAGTATTCACTTTTTTAGAATAATATTTATTTAAGGTATATTGAACAAATTATTACAAAAGAAAAATCACTAAGAAAATATTTCTTAATTCCAAATAATACCGATACTCAAAATGTTAAGAAAATTAAAACAATATTAAGTAACATTTTATAGGTAAAAGATAAAGGACATTCTGAATGGTATTCAATACAGGATTTAGTACCTGAATTTACATCAATGAATAAAGATGAAAGAGAAAATCTAAAATCTGAATATATGCAAATATGTGAAAAACCAATTATTAGTATGGATTCTTTTGTTTCTTTATTTGATGAAAAAATCAAGCAATTTATTACTGTCAATCATATACAAGATTTTGTTGGGATATTATATGACAATTATGAAAAAATTGATAATGTAAGAACTTTAGATATGGTAAATAAAAAGTTTACAAATATTATTTATTCATATCTTGAAAAAATGTCAACTGTATTATCTAAAAATAATTCTATTGTTATGGATTCAGAAAATGCAAAACAAGTATTAGATGAAGTTATTCAAGCAAATTCTAACAGTTTTAAAATGCACGAAACAGTAAAAACAGGATTTGATACATTAGATAATTGTGTTTATTCAAATGGGGGGTTTCAAAAATCACGTTTTTATCTTATATCTGGTAAAACAGGATTTGGTAAATCTTAGTTTTTAATTAATTTAACTAAGAATTTCTTAGAACAAGGCAAAACAGTATTATTTATTACATTAGAAAATACTATTGAAGAAACAAATGATAGATTATTTTCTTGTATTTCAGAAGTTAAAATACAAGATTTATACATGGATGCTGAAAAATCAAAAGAAAAAATTATTAATTTTTTTAGTAAAAATAATGGAGTATTACTGTTAGAGCATGTGCCATAGAATTCTTTAACTAAGCAAATGGTTGATACACTTGTTAAAATAAGAATGAATCAATCTGGAAAAAAACCAGATGTAATTATAATTGATTATATGGATTTAATGTTATATCCAGAAAAATTAGAAGAACGTATTAGATTGGGTAGACTTTAGAATCAAATGAAGCAATTATCTCAAGAGCAAAACTGTGTTGTTATCACCCCAACACAATTGAACAGGGGAGCATATAAAGAAAAAGATGTTGATTTAGACAATATTGCAGAATCATCTGGAAAATCTTGGGTATAGGACTCTGTTATTATTTTGAATGGCACAAAAGAATTGGTACAAAATGGTTATGTTGAAGTATTTGTATAGAAAAACAGGCATGGAAAATCTTATACAAAAGTATTATTTGAAGTAGATTTTGATATAATGAAATTTACTGATACTGGTAGAACAAACTATGATTTAGCAGAATTATAGGGTATAGAAGAAGAGGAAGATGATAATACATACAAAACAAATAAAAAGTACAATACAAATCAATATACAAAAAAAGTAAATTCTAATCCAGATGATCCGTTTTTTAATTAGTAATCAAAGGGGTGCAATAATGATAATTCCAAGAATTGAAGATATATTAATACTTAGAAAATATACAGCAAAAGCAATAAATGTATTTGGAAGAATTATAAAAATATTTAATCCTGAAATAGAAAAAGAAGAAGTTTTAGAAATATTTCCTGAATTTATAATATCAATTACAGAGGGTGTCAAATATGCAACATTAAATGAATTGGAATATGATTTGATACAGGAATAGGTAAAAGCATTATAGGTATTAGATATAAATATAGGTGATGCACAAAAAATTACAAATTCGTCTATTGATATACAAATATTTTGTTAGTTTTATGCTTGGATAGAAAAATATTTAAACAATCTCTTAATGCCAATTATTAGAAAATTGACCTTAGATAGTACAACAGAAAAAAGTTCAACCTCTCAAAATGGATTAATAGATGATGAAAATGAAGATGATGAAGAAGATGAGATTATTAGCAGGCAAACATATTTTATACCAATACAAAATTTATCTTTTGATACTTCAAATGAAATAGATTCATCATATATTCAATTTTATGATAAATTAAAAATATATTTTGAAACAATTGCATAGAAAATTGAAAATGAAGAACCTTATGATGAAACTTTTATACGATAGTTTTACAAATCTTTTGGTGAATTTAATTTTGCATTGCCGTCTGAACTATTAGTTTCAACAGTACAAAAAGATACAACAATTAAAATAACAAGTATTTAATTTTTAATTACATGAAAGGATGAGATTGGATTGAAATACTATCTATCAAAAATATAGTTAGAAAAAATTCAAAGCTATTATAATAGAGAAGTTCTACCACTTTCAGATAATGACAAATTCATATTGATAGATGGTAAGAATATATCAAATGAAAATGGTTCAAATGGTACAGGAAAAAGTACATTGTTTAAATGTATTATATATGGATTTGGAATAAATCAAAGGATTCCAAAAACAATTGTTAGTAAAAATGAAGAATATGGAACAATAGGACTTGAAATAACAAATAATGATGAATCAAATCCAGAAAAAATAATAATTAAGAGAAAAATATCTTCTACTTAGTCACAAAATTTATATGTAAGTGTCAATAATGTCACTATGAATTTTCAACGTGTGGAATATTTTAAAAAATTTTTTGAAGATAAAATTCTTGGTTGTAGTATTGATATATATAAGTATTTAAAAATATTTACTTAGGAAAATCCTTGTTTTATTAGGCAAGTTAATTCTGGAATTATTACAATTTTTGAGCAAATATTTAAAATAGATAAATTAAATATTTATTATAATAAATAGAATTAGGAATTAAATAATATTGAAAAAGAAATATCTAAATTGGAATTATATAATGATAAAGAATTGCAAGAAATAGAAAAATTAGAAAAATAGATAATGGTAAACACACAAACATCAGATATAGATAGTAAAATAGCGTCTATTACAAATGAAATAAAACAGATAGAAAAAAGTATATCCAATACTGGAGATATTGAAAAATTAAAAAAAGATTATTTAGAATAGGAATCTAAATCACAAGAATTGTTAAAAACTAATATTACATTAAATGCAGAAATAGCTAACATTGAAAAAGAATTAAAAAAATTTGAAAATCTAATTAAAGGAAAGATTTGTCCAACATGTTTAAGGCAAACAGATGATGATACATTTATACAAAGTGTAGAAGGATTAAAAGATTCTAAAAAACATATTATTATAAAAAACAAAGAAATAATTTATTTGAATGAAACTAATAAAAAGCAAATAGATGAAAATAATAAAGCATTAAAAAAAATATTTGATGAATATAAGCAATCTAAGATTATATTGGATCAGAAAATTAAAAATAAAACTGTATTAGAAAGCACATTGAAAAACGTTATTCAATCAAATAAAGAAAGTATACAAAAACAAATAAATGAAAGAAAAGTAGTAATACAAACTAATAATGTATCACTTAATGATTTAAAAGCAAAAAAAGAAATATATACATATCTAAGTTAGATTTTTAGTACAAAAAGTAATATTAGATAGAATTTATTAGTAGATATATTAAATAATGGTTTAAAGCAATTATTAGAATATTACAGTTCATTTTTATTTAATAGTCAAAAAGTAGAATCATATTTTGATAATAATATATTTAATATAGGCATATTATTAGAAGAAGGTAACATATTTAAAGAGTATGAATTACTTAGTTAGGGGGAACGAAAAAAAGTTGAAGTTGTTTTTATATTATAGATGAATGATTTAGTTAATTCTTTTTATGATTTAAACCTTAATTTATTTGTGTTTGATGAATTTTTAGATAATTTAGATTATAATTCCACAAACCAAATACTTGAATTACTTAATAATTATGCAGTAAATAATGATTAGATGATTTTTATTACTTCACATAAGACAGATATTAACTTAACAAACTGTACTCTTGTAAAAATAGAAAAAGAAAATGAAGTTTCTAAAATTTAGGAAATAATTCAAAAATAATTGAGATTGAAAGGATGGTATGAAAATGGAATACAAAAAAGTTAATGAAAAGACAACATTTGAAACATTTGATTTTAT
>CAYRGR010000048.1:0-2970 GCA_964423755.1 uncultured Candidatus Peribacteria bacterium | reverse complement strand
ATTATGTTTAGAAAAAAATAGCAACAATCTCACTAAAATGATACCAATTAAAAAATGGAAAGACATTCCAATGTATTTTAATTCTTTAGAAGAAGAGCAAAATTTTTACCAAACTCATGAGTTTTCAGAAGCAATGAAAAAAAGTAAATTTAAAAATCTTAAAATTTCAAAAAATCCAATTAGACATTTTTTTAGAGAGGAAAAACGAGGTGTAACAATGGAAAAAAAATTAGGTTATGAAGAATGTATACAGTTAATAGAACAAAATCTAAGTAAAATATTTGCATTTTATAATAAAAAAGAAAAAACTGAATTTGTTATAGACAATAGAGATAATGTATATGAAGGTAGAATAGGGGCTTCTTTGGTTTTATTTGATTTAATATTTGAAAAATCTATATTAAAAGAAAAAAATAGTAAGCAGATAGACACATTATTGCCATTTGCTAAACTATATTATTTAACATTATTGTATAAAACAAAAGCAGAACCAGAATTTTGTACATTATCATATATAGAATTATTAAATAGAATTTATTTTAGAATATATTTTGAAGATATACATGGTCATACAGATTTAATTGAATATTTAGAATACAATAAATTAACAAATAAATTAGAAAGAACAAATATGCAATTTGTAGAACCTAACAACTTGAATAAAGAAATCTAATAATTTAACAGGTGATCGAATGAAAATTGGAGTATATTAGATTTGTAAAAATGAATAGAAATATATTTATAAATGGTATAATAATATTAAAGATGAAGTAGATGGTATATTTGTAACAGATACTGGATCAACAGATGGATCATTAGAATTATTAAAAACTTGTAATAAAATAACATTATTTGAATGCCAAGTATCACCTTGGAGATTTGATTTATAGAGAAATATGTAGTTACTTAATGTACCAGAAGATTATGATGTATTATTAAGTTTAGATATGGATGAAGTAATGGTACAAGGTTGGAGATAGGAAATAGAAAAAAATTGGAATTCAGACTTAGATTTTTTAAGATACAAATATGTTTATACATGGGTTGATGAAAAACAAACTATTCCACGTATTAGTATGTATAATTTTAAAATACATAGAAGGCATGGATGTAAATGGGTTTATCCAGTGCATGAAGTATTAGAATATAAGCAGCGTGGATTACCGCTTGAAAAAACTTTTAAAGATGTGGACACAATACAATGTTATCATTATCCAGATTTAGCTAAACAAAGACCATATTTTGATTTATTAAAATTAGGTATAGAAGAATATCCAGACGATTTTAGAAATTATTGGTTGTTATAGAGAGAATATTTAATATATAAAGAATATGATAAATGTATTGAGCAATCTAAAGATTATTTACAAAAAAGTTACAAAACACAATATGATACAAGTGAAAACTTATACAGATAGGAAGCAATGAGATATATATAGGAATCTTTAATATATAAAAATAACGAAGAAGAATTAAAAAAATATAATATGGCTGAACCAATAGATTGGTTTTTAAAATCAGTATAGGAAGACCCATATAGTAGGGAAAGTTGGGGGTATTTATAGAAATAGTATGGTTCAATTGGAAATTTTCATTTAAGTTATTAGTGTTAGAAACAATGTTTATCTATCCCAGAAGACCATAAAAAATTCTCAATACATAATGATGAAACATTCTGGGGGGATTATCCAAAAAAGATGTTAAGTTTTTAGTTGGAAAAAATTAAAGTAGAAGAAAAAATTTAATCTGTATATGGGGGTTTGATAAAATGTCAAAACAAGTAGCATTTATTCAAGGAAATAATTTTTTGTATATTCCAAAAGAAGTAGGTACAACAAATACATTGCTATTTAAATGTTAGCTTAGAGAATCTACAACTGCTGAATATACCTATAATGAGCCTTTTACTTATGAACTTGTAAATGATGATTCTGATTCAACTGTAACACTTGAAACAATTCAACATCCAGTGTATGACACTGTTGGAAAATTAACAATAACAGACCAAACACCAGAAAATACACATGTATGGGTTGTAGTAAAATGGTAGACTGATCCAACAGTTAAAACTGATGCTCATGTTAAATTTTTCTTTGAACCTGAAATCGATCCTAATGCAAAAGCACCTGTTGAAATGAGGGTTGATGAATTAACAGAAAATGTAGATTTGATTAGTATAGCATTAGACGATTTGATTTTGAATAGTCTTTGAGTAATTAAGTAATCTCAAATTTAAGGGAGAATAAAATCTCCCTTATTTTTTTAGTTATTTTTTGAATTAAGTTAAAAGAATAAAAATTTTATTTGGGGGAATACCAAATGTAGACAATTGTATTTAATAGCTTATATAATTTAGATAGAAGTGTTTTTACACCAGAATTCATAGGTCAAGTGAAAAAAGTATCTGTATTATAGGATGATACTGGTATAATAAATGATTTAACTGTAATATAGTTTGGTATATTAAATAGTTATGAAAAGAAAACATATTCATATAATTATAAAAATACTCAATAGTTAAATCTATATAGAAAATATAAAACAGTGTTAAATTCACAATCACCAAATACAACTATTTATATCTATTAGAATTCAACAGATATAATTGGATTTTTATCTGATAATGAATATAAAGAAATAAGTAATTCATATAAACAATATTTAAACTATATCAGTTTATCTGTAAATCATAATCCAAATGAATATGAAAATCTAATCTATACTCAATATACTCCATTACATTCTTATATAACACAATTTAGAACTATGTATACAAACCTAATAGTATTTAATAGAATGAATCAATCAATATTTGAAAATACTAAAAATATTTTAGATACATTTTTAGTAAATAATTTTAATATATCTATTAAAATAAAATTTATAGATGTATCTTATATTCCATAGTTTGTTAAATATAAATTTTTTGATGTGGATTTTGAATTGTTTAAAAGAATAACAAAAACATAT
>CAYRGR010000047.1:0-7532 GCA_964423755.1 uncultured Candidatus Peribacteria bacterium | reverse complement strand
AACTTTGAAATAATGAAGTTAGATGAATTGTAGATAGAATAACATGAGAAAAATTACTTGAGTTTTTTGAAGAAAATCCAAAAACAGCAAGATCAGTAATAGAAAAAAGTGTTATTGCTTTTAGAGCAAGAATGGCTGCTAGAACAGCAAGAGATAGTATTATAAGAAAATGAGCCTTAGAAGGTATGACTTTACCTTGAAAATTGGCAGATTGTAGTAGTAAAGATCCTGTAAAATCTGAGTTATATATTGTAGAGTGAGATTCAGCAGGTTGATCTGCAAAGCAGGGAAGAAATAGAGAATTTCAAGCAATACTACCACTTAGAGGTAAAATTCTTAATACAGAACAAGCTCGTCTTGATAAAATATTTGCTAATCAAGAAATTAAAAATTTAATTATTGCATTAGGAGCTTCTATTTGAGATACTTTTGATATTTCAAAATTAAGATACCATAGAATTATTATAATGACAGATGCTGATGTTGACTGAGCTCATATTCGTACTCTTCTTCTTACATTTTTTTATAGATATTTAAAAAATTTAATTGAAAAATGATACATATATATTGCTCAGCCTCCTTTGTATAAATTATCAAAAAATAAACAAACTTGGTATACATATTCAGATGAAGAAAAAATTAAAATTATTCAAGAATTTTCTGTTAATTCAGAATGAATTCAACGTTATAAAGGTTTATGAGAAATGAATGCAGAACAATTATGGGAAACTACAATGGATCCAGATTCTCGTAAAATGTATCGTGTTACTATAGATGATGCAGAAAAAGCAGATGAAGTTTTTAAAACTTTAATGTGAGAAGAAGTTGGCCCTCGTAAAAGATTTATACAATCTAGAGCAAAGAGTGTTGTTAATTTAGATGTTTAATATTTATAGAAATTTATCTCGAATTTTACTATAAAAAAATTATTATTTATATTTTTAAAATCTAGTATTTACTTTTTTACTTTTTATTTATGTTTAAATTAATTGAATTTTTTAAAAAAAGACCATGTGATAAAACTATTAGAATTTGAAGAATCACTTTTTGATTAATTATTTTATTTTTACTATGAATATATTTTAATGATTATGATTTAGGTTTACCTGCAGAAATAAAAGAATATGAGTTTTATTTTAAATGCTTTATTTTAATTTTTGGTATTTTTCCAATTTTATCTTGATTGATTAATTTTTGTCTTGCTAAAATGAAATATGTAAGAATTTTACAAATTATTGTTTGAATTTTTCTTATAATTCTTTGAAATAATTTAGAAATAAAAACTCAAGAAAAGCCAGCAGATCAAATGCAGACAAATTCTTGATCTACAGATTTTGAAAGTATTATCAAAACTGAAGAAACAAAAAAACCATTAAATGTATGATTTTTTATTGCTTTAATTTGAATTATTCCAATTATTATTTGAATAAGTTGAAAAGGAATTACTAGTAAATGTTTAAAACACTGAGAAATTATAACAAAAATTAGAATTTAATAATCAAATAATTTATAATCATTTCTTTATAAACAAATTACCTGATATAAAAATTCTCTAAAAAAATAAAATAGAAAAAATTAAAAGAGCCAATTTTTTTTGTGTTTTTTAGCTTTATATGATATATTAATTTAGAATAAAGTTATTATGTATATTTTTAATTTTTAATATTATTTTTTATGGGTAAATTAAATGAAAATATGCCTGATTTAAATTATCAAAAGGAGGGAGAGACTTGATGATTAAATAAAAAAACTAAAGAACAAGTTAGTGATATTTTAGATAAAGAAATTATTGTTCAAATAATAGATGAAATGGAAAATTCATGAGATGAAACGTTAATAAAATTAGCAAATACAATAAAAATAACTTGAAAAGTTAATCCTAATTATGATGAATATAATTGTACAATTCTTATACCAATAATGAATAGTTGAAATGAAAAACTTTTAGATTTATTTTTAAAAATTAAAAATGAAGATATTTGATTAAATATATGAGGTAATTTGGAAATAACTCCTTTAATGATGGCAACATATGATAAAAATAAGGAATATGCAAATAAATACGCAAAAATGCTTTTATCTAGACCAGATTTAGATGTTAATATGATTAATGATATGTGACAAACAGCGCTTGATGCTGCAGAAGAATTTTGATTAGAAGAGATAGCAGAATTAATTAAAAAACATCCAAGTTTTAAAGATCCTCTTATTCCTGATGAGAAAAAATAAAAAAAATTGATTTGTTTTTATTAGTATTATTTCTCAAATTTTTATTGTCTATTAGTTTATATAGATTTAAGTAAAATTAATAGACGGTCTCGCGGTAGCGAGACCTATTCTAATTTAAAAGGTTTCTAAAAAGAAAAAAATAAAAACCAATTCTGATTTGGCATATTGAATTATTTTAAAAAAATTAAAATATTCAGTATATATTAATATAATTCTTTTCAGATCTTAGAAAAATGACTGTCATCTAAAACCTCATCTAATCATATAGTCTCTAATCAATTATATCAAAAATCTAGATTTTCATCGTCATCATCTAGTGTTTTTGGAGTTTTTGTTTTTCTGATTTTAATTTTTGATATAGGATTTTTTCTTAAATTTTTTATAAATAGTTGATCCTTTTTTGATAATAATGGTAAAATTTTATTTACTATAGATTCATTTGACGAAAGATCTCATCTACAAATACCAGCAAAAATTCTAGATAAAAATAACTGACCTCTTATTGTTTTTTCGTCCACATTATTAAATGTTGATTTTATTTCAGTCAATAATTCGCTATTCATTTTAATGTCAACAATATTGGGATTTTTTTTGTATCAAGGTTTTTGTGGAATCATATCTTGCATTATATCACTAATTTTAGTTAGAAATACTGAAAAATTTATATCTTTTAAATCAATTTCTTTTTCTAAACCTTTAATTTTTTCTAAATATTCTTCGCTTTTTTTTGTCTTTTTAGCTAGATTTAAGACAGTATTTAAAAACATATTTATATAATATATTTCATTTTTTCATGTTTCATTTCAAATTTCAATTTTAGCTGTAACTATTTCAGTTGGTTGTTTTTGTTCATTTAATCTATTTATTTCTTCCTCTTTTTCTTTTAATATTTTTTTAAAATCTTCTTTTATTGTTTGAATTTCTGTTTGTATAAATGATTGTATTTGTGTTTGAAAGAGTAAAAATAATTCTGATAATTTTTTATCGGTATTACTACTGTCTACATGTTCATTTAATTTATCATTACTTAACTTAGAATAATCATCGGGGATTTCAATTTTTGGTCAATTTGTAGTAGCCTCCTCATTATTTTGTCATTTATCTTGTCCTTTTATAATATTATTTAAATTTAATTTTTGTTTTATTTCTCAAATTAGATTATCATCTATTTCATATTCTATATTTTTTCCTTTTTTAACATTATGAAGATATATATTAATAATAATTTCTAGTTGTTTTCAATTCAATTTTTCTTTTTCACTTAATTCTGGAAATAATATAAGTAACCAAGAATAAATTTTTTCAAATTTTCAGCGATATATAAAATTATCTTTGGTAATTTTAAATAATGCAAGAACAGTTTTAAATTGTTCAACATTAAGAGGTGAGTTTTTATACATAAGCTTATTAATAGCTCATTTTTCTTCTAGAGCCTTTTTAATATTATTATATAAAATATTGCTTATTTCATGTTTTTTGTATTTACCTTTTTTAACGTTATGAAAATATAGGTTAATAATACTTTGTAGTTGTTTTCAATTCAATTTTTCTTTTTCACTTAATTCTGGAAATAATATAAGTAGCCAAGAATAAATTTTTTCAAATTTTCAGTGATATATAGAATTGTTTTTTGCAATTTTAAGTAAAATAATAACTGTCTCAAATTGAATTTCATTAAGAATTTTATTACTATAAGTAGTTATGCTTTTAACTTTTTTATTCACTTGTTTTTTTTCTTTTATAGCATTATTTTTAAAATCATAATTTTTCAGGTCTAATTTTTTAAGATCAATATCACTTATGGCCTTTTTGTATGCCTCTACAAAAACTGCATAATCATAATTTCTTGCAACAGGGTTTAATGTCTTTCCGTCTTGTAAGCGCAATCATAATAAACCTGCTATATAGCATAAACCTTTTCAATTAATTTTTATATCTCACCTTTCTTTATATTTTAATTTCGATAATTTATCTATATCAGGATATTGTTTATTTATAAATCATAAATATATTAAAGATTCATTTTGAAGTCCTCCATAATTTTTTTCTTCTAAAACATCGACGTTCGATCAAGATTTTATTTCTTTTGATAAATCTGTTTTGGTATTATTTAATTTATTTTCTATTGTTAACCATAATTTTTTATATTGTTCTTTACTGTCTAGATTAGTCAATTGATTAACTATTGATTTATAAAAATTATGTAATTTTTTATAGAGAGCCTTTTGATTTTTATATAATTTCAATAATTCAAAACCATCAAGATTAATATTTTCTTTAATATTAGTATTTAATGTTTCAGTATAAATTTGTATTTCATCTCATATTTTTATAGCTTTTTTTGATATAGCTGAAATATCCTTTAATTCGTTTCAGAATATGTATTGTTCTAATAAAGCTAGTCTATCTATAATTTCTTCTGCAGCTATTTCATTATAATAAAACTCTAACTCAAATAATTTATATATTGATTTTTTTTCTATTCAATCTTTAGATAAAATATTTTTTATTTTATCTTTAAACAATTTAATTTGACTGCTAGTTTTTTCTTTTTTATTACTTTGTTGTTCTAATAGTTCAACTACCTTTTCTGATTCTCAGAAAATACCAGAAGTATTATAATTTGTTTGAATTTCATTTATAATACTCAATATTTTATTAAATCTTTCTTTTATATTATCAGTAGGAAAAATTTTATGATCACTACATTTTCATATCCATCATGGTAAATCAAGATTTTGACTAAAGTCAGTTTTGTTCATAAAAAATAGATAAAAACTAAAATTGCGTTTATTTATAAAAATAAATATTAAAAAGTCAAATAAAAATATTTATAACAGTAATATATGCCTTAATAATGACATTAAATTAGTAGATAAATTTAATTTATCTTAATCATTTTAGAAAAATAAAAATTATAATTTAAAAAAGATGTTTTTTAAATAAATTTGACTTAAAAAATATTTCACTACTATGTCAATAGTACTAATTTTTTTAATAAAAAAATATGATATTAAGCAATGAATGATTATTAAATACAAAAAAATATTCTAAAGATGAAATTCAAAAAGCCGCATTAATAATTCATCCAAATATAAAGTGATATAATATAAAATTAAATGAGATATTTATATTATTTGAAGAATGATCAAATTTTACTCAATTAGAAAATCCAATAATTGATGACTTTGGAAATGAATTTTGGGATTCTGAATGATATTACATGTCTTTAAGAAGTAATGATCAAGAAATTAAAAAAATTATTGCTTTTATGTCTATTTGATATTGATTAGCAACAAAAGCTAGACAATTATATCAACTAGATTCAAATATTATCAAAAGAATGTGATATATGAGAAAAGCGGTGTATTCAAAATTTGATAATAATCCTGATTTAAGAAAAAAATTACTTGATACATGAGATTCTGAAATAATTGAATATACATTTTGGGATGATGTTTTATTTTGAATTAATCAAGATAAACTAGAGTGATGTAATGTGTTGTGAAAATTATTAATGGAATATAGACAAAATATAATGAATAACATAATTTAAATTATACATCCGATATTATATTCAAGTTAATTAAATTTATTAAATTTATGTTTGATTATTTTATATATTTTTGTATATTATTTATGTTTAAATTTAGAATTATAAAAATATTTCATGTCTAAAAAATACGAAGATTTATCAAAAGAAGAACTTTTGAAAAAATTATCAGAATTTGAAAAAGAATTAAAAAATAAGAAATATTGACTTGTTTGGGAAAATGAAAAATTTCCTGAACAAGTTGTTTTAGACTGTGAAAATAATTTGCCAGTTTTGGAATATGTGAAAGAAAGGGAATTAAAAACACAAAATTACAATGAAGATTATAATATTTTGATAGAATGAGATAATTATCATGCTTTGACTGTTTTAAATTACACACACGAAAACAAAATTGATGTGATTTATATAGATCCTCCATACAATACATGAAACAAAGATTTTATTTACAATGATAATTATGTAGATAAAGAAGATAGTTATAGACACTCAAAATGGCTTAATTTTATGGAAAAAAGATTAAAACTTGCCAAAAATCTTTTGAAAGAAGATTGAGTGATTTTTATAAGTATTGATGATAACGAACAAGCACAATTAAAATTGCTTTGTGATAAGATTTTTTGAGAAGAAAATTTTGTTTCACAAATAATTTGGAAAAAAACAGAAAATATAAAAATGGATAGTAAATATATTTCTTGAAATACAGAGTATATTTTATGTTATAAATGAATTGAAAGAAAATCTTTTAATAAACAATTTTCAGATATAGAAAGATTTAATTTAGAAGATAAAAAATGAAAATATTATTTAAGAAAATTAGATAGTAAAAGTAGTACTTATTCAAAATGAATGGATTATGTTATAGAATATGATTGAGTAAAATATTATGCCTGATGATCTTATGAAAAATATTTAGAAAGACAAAAATCTCCAAAAGCAAAAGATTCTACTTGGTTATGGTCTAAAAATAAATATTTAGAATGATTAGAAAATTGAGAAATTATTTTTAAAAATTGAAATATATATAATAAGGTTAGATATGATTGAATAGCTAAAAAACCTTATATATCTTTAATAACAGAATTTTCACAACAAACTTGACAAAAAGAATTTGAAGAAATTTTTTGAGCTAGAATTTTTGATCATCCAAAACCTAGAAATATGATTAAAAAACTTTTATCAATGACTGTTGATAAAAACTCAACTATTCTTGACTTCTTCGCTTGATCTTGAACAACTTGACATGCAGTTTTAGAACTAAACAAAGAAGATTCTTGAAATAGAAAATTTATACTTTGCACGAACAATCAAAATAATATTTGTGAAGAAGTGACATACAAAAGACTTGAAAAAGTGATGAATTGATATAATAAAAATTGAGATTGAGAGTTTATAGCTTGACTTTGATGAAAACTAAAATATTTCAAAACTTCACTTATTAAAAAATCAAAAAGTAGAAGTCAGCTAAAAATTGACATTACTCAAAAATGCACAGAAATGCTTTGTTTGAAAGAAAGTATTTTTGATGAAATTGTAAAAAGTGAAAATTATAAAATTTTTACAAATATAAAAAAAGATAAACATTTAGTAATTTATTATAATTTCTTAAGTGATGATTTTGGTGATTTTATAGAAGAATTAAAAAAGCTAAATGCTGAAATAATAGTTTATATTTTTAGTGTAGATAATAGTGTAGATAATAGTGTAGATAAATCACTTTTTAAGTGATTAGATGTAAAAATAGAGGCAA
>CAYRGR010000046.1:0-7604 GCA_964423755.1 uncultured Candidatus Peribacteria bacterium | reverse complement strand
ATAATATTCAAGATATAGCTCAGTGAATAATTAGAGTTAGAGAATTATTTACTAACCTTGCAAAAAAACACGTTCCTATAATTTACGAAAGTCTTTATTCAGATTTAACACATCATTTTGAAGATTGTTTAGCAAGTGCTGTGATTTGAGCAAGAAGCTCAGAAGATAATCCACATACAGAAATATTATCCTGATTAGATTTCCCAGTTTGAGTAAAAAATTCTACATCCTGAGATATAAGAAATCTAGTTAATTCAATACATTGAGTCCAACACAAACAGCATTTAAATTTATGGAATGAGCTAGTAAATACCCCTTGAAATCCAAACACATTTTGAGTTTTAAGATGATGACATACTACTTGACCAAATTACAATTCATTTTTTGCAAATTTATTTATGGAAATGGCTAAAGAAAAATGAATAATAAATAATGGCCTTGTTATCGACTGTAGTCATGATAATTCACGATCACATAGAGACGAGAAAAAAGACCCTCAAAAACAGATATGTATTACAAAAGAAATTTTTTCAGAAGTAATTCCTGAGTTAGAAAAAAAATGACATTCAAATGTTATTAAATGATTAATGATAGAAAGTAATATCTGAAAGTCTTATACAGACGCTTGCCTTTGAAAAAAAGAAACAGAAGATTTAGTTGAATGGATTTGTAATAAAATTTAATTTTTAATATATTTTAAACCCCCTTTAAATTAGACTATATCAATCTACAGTGAGATCATTAAATAATTTTACATAAGGAGTATAATTAAATTATTTAAATTTGATTTTCTAGTATTTTTGTATAATATACTTGCAAGTTAATAAAAAAGCATTTGAGTGGAAATCAACCACAAGCTGAGAGAAGAAATTAGACATATTTATAACTAAAAGTAGAACTCTCCGGAGAATAAACTTCGTTAAAAAATATAAATAAAGTACTCGCTTTAGGTGGTACCTTGCCGATCTGTCGGCACCAAAAGCACATTTTTATAATGAGCTTTTTTTAATTAAAAAAGTATAAAAACATTAAATCATACTATGAAAAAACAACAAAAAAATAAAAAAAGTAATTATGCCTTTATAGATGCTCAAAATGTAAATTTATCTATTCAAGATCAATGATGGAAACTTGATTGGATTCGATTTAGAATTTATTTAAAAGATAAATATAAGGTAAATAAAGCTTATCTTTTTATTTGATTTATTCCTGGGAATCAGGATATGTATACCTTTTTTCAAAAAGCATGATATATTTTAATTTTTAAACCAGTATTAGAATTAAAAAATTGAAATACAAAGTGAAATGTAGATGCTGAATTAGTATTACAATCAATGATAGATTATAGTGATTTTGATCAAGCTGTAATTGTGACTTGAGATTGAGATTTTGCTTGTCTTATAAGGTATTTTTATGAGAAGAAAAAATTAAAAGTACTTATTGTACCAAATTATAAAAAATATTCTATTTTTTTAAGACAATCTGCTCGAGAAAGATTAGATAGTCTTTCAAATTTAAAATATAAATTAGAGTATAAAAAGAAGTCTAAAGTTGATAAAAAATCTAATAAAAAAAGAACTGCACCAATTAAGCACTAACACTTAATCCATACAGTTCGATCGTGATTACATTAATAATGATATGTAATTTAATTTAAAAATCAAATTTAATTTTTAACTTTTAAAATTATGTTTCCTCAAGTAAATTCAAAACAATCTTTTCCAGAATTGGAAGAAAAAATACTAAAATTTTGGAAAGAAAATAATACATTTAAAAAATCTTTGGAATTAAGAAAAGATTCTGAAGAATTTAAATTTTATGATGGTCCTCCTTTTGCTACTGGTACTCCTCATCATGGACATCTTTTAGCTTGAATAATAAAAGATGCTATTCCTAGATTTCAAACAATGAAATGAAAAAGAGTAGATAGAATGTTTGGTTGGGATTGTCATGGTCTCCCAATAGAAAATATAGTAGAAAAAAAATTGTGAATTTCTGGCAAAAAAGATATTGAAGACAAAATATGAATTTTTGAATTTAATGAAGAGTGTCAAAAAAATGTTTTTGGTTATGTAGATGTATGGAAAAAAACAGTAGAAAAAAGTGGTAGATGGGTAGATATGGAAAATGATTACAAGACAATGGATGTAAATTTTATGGAAAGTATTTGGTGGGTATTTAAAACTATTTATGATAAATGATTAATTTATGAAAGTTATAGAGTTGTTCCTTATTGTATAAGATGTAGCACTCCTTTATCAAATTTTGAAGTAAATCAATGATACGAAGATAGACAAGACAAAACTGTAACTGTAAAATTTAAAATTAAGTGAGTTGAAAACAAATTTATTTTGGCTTGGACTACTACTCCATGGACTTTGCCAGCAAATGTTTGACTTGCTGTTTGAAAAGATATTGAATATGTTGAGATTCTAGATAAAAATTGAGAAATTTACATTTTAGCAAAGGACAGATTGGCCTCCTTTTATAAAGAAGAAAATGATTATGAAATAAAAAATATTTACAAATGATCTGATCTTGTTGGGACTGAATATAATCCTATTTTTGATGATTTTATATCACAAAAAGAAAATTGAACTTTACCAAAAGATATAGTTTTTTGAAAAAATTCATATAAAGTAATTTTAGGACATCACGTTACTACCGAAGATGGTACTTGAGTTGTACATATAGCTCCTGCTTATTGAGAAGACGATTTTGAAATATGAAAAAGGGAAGATTTATGATTTATTTCTCATATAGATGCCACTTGAAATACAGAAAATCTTTTAGAAAATAATTCTATAAATGTATTTGATTTTAATGAAATTGTAATAAATAAACTAAAAGAAAAAAAATTATTAATACATATTTGAACAATCAACCACTCATATCCTTTTTGTTATCGTTGCAAGACTCCTCTTATATATAAAGCAATTAGTGCTTGGTATATTAATGTTGAAAAAATTAAAGATAAAATGATTTTAAATAATGAAAAAGTTAAATGGATTCCAGAAATAATTAAACATTGAAGATTTGGAAAATGGATTGAATGAGCAAGGGATTGGAATATAAGTAGAAATAGATATTGGTGAAGTACTATTCCTATATGGAAAAGTGAAGATAAGACTTCTGTATATTGTATTTGATCAGTAAAAGAATTATATGAATTAAATAAGGATTTTTGAGATATTTATGAAGAAAATTGAAAATATTTTTATACAAAAACAAAAAAAGAAATTGATCTTCATAAACATTTTATAGATGAAATTAAGATTAAAGATCCAAAAACTTGAAAAACTATGCAAAGAATTTCTGAAGTTCTTGATTGTTGGTTTGAATCATGATCTATGCCATATGCAAGTAGACATTATCCTTTTGAAAATAAAGAAAATTTTAAGGTCTCTGCTGATTTTATTGCAGAGTGAGTAGATCAGACTAGATGATGGTTTTATACTTTATTAATATTATGAACTGCTCTTTTTGATAATACACCTTTTTTAAATGTAATTGTAAATTGAACAATTTTAGCTGAAGATGGCAAAAAAATGAGCAAATCTTTACGAAATTACACAGAACCTGATATTATATTGGATAAATATTGAGCAGATGCAATGAGATTTTATTTATTAAACTCTCCTGCAGTTAAGGCTGATGATATTAGATTTAATGATTCTTGAGTAGAAGAAATAATTAAAAAAGTAATACTTCCAATTTGGAATACTTATTCTTTTTTTACAACATATGCAAATATTGATAATTTTAAACCAGAAGAATGAAGTATTTATTTTATAAGACATTGACAAAGTGAATTAAATAAAAAATGAAAATTAGCAGACTGAACAATTGATGATAAATTAACTGAAGAATGAGAAGAACAAGTAAAAAAAGCAGCTCTAGATATAAAAAATAAATGATTAAAATTTGATATAATTATTACATCACCTTTATTTCGTACAAAACAAACAGCAGAATTAATAAAAGAATGAATTTGATATGATATAGAAATTATAGAAGATGAACGTTTTAAAGAACATAAAAATTTTGTTTTTTCTTGAAAAACAGAAAAAGAAATTATGGATCATCACATAGAAAATTGATGACAAAGAGCTGATCATTTATGAAAAATAATAAAACAATATGCACAAGAAATACTTAAAGATTTCGAAAATAGAGTGGAAGAATGATACAAAGAAATTCAAGAAAAGTATAAATGAAAAAATGTACTTATTGTTTCTCATTGATGAGTTTTTAGAGTATTAAATAAATATGTAAATAATTTAAATGAAGAAAAAGCATATTATATTATGCCATCAATTAAAAACGCAAACTTAATTAAATTACGAAATTATCAATTAACAAATTTATTAGATAAATGGATAATATCTCAATTAAATATTCTTATAAAAGATGTTAATAATGCATTTGAATCTTATGATTTACAAGTTGTTACAAAATCAATATTTAATTTTATAGATAATCTTACAAATTGGTATATAAGAAGATCTAGAAGAAGATTTTGGAAATCTGAAAATGATAATGATAAAATGCAAGCATATAATACTCTTTATGAAGTTCTTGTGGAATTTTGTAAAATTATTGCCCCAGTAATACCATTTTTAAGTGAAGAGATTTTTAAAAATCTTACAAACAAAGAATCCGTGCATTTAGAATATTTTCCAGAACATAAAGATGCTTATATATTTAACAATCTTAATAAATCAATGGAAAAGACTCAACAAATTATTAATTTATGATTGTCATTAAGAGCAAATAAAAAAATAAGAGTTCGTCAGCCGCTTAGTTCTATTACAATTTGAGAAAAACTAGATCAATATTATGAAAATATTTTAAAAGAAGAATTAAATATAAAGGAAATTAAATTTTTAGATAATTTATCTTCTATAGCAAAAAAAATCTGTAAACCAAATGCAAAAATTTTATGACCTAAATATTGACAATCTATACAAGAAATCATACGTCTTGCTAAAGATTGACAATTTGAGGAAAAAGAAAATTGAGTTATTTTTGTATGATCTTATGAATTACAAAAAGAAGAATATGAAATTGCTTATGAAACATTAGATTCTTCACTTGATATACAAGTTTGATTTGGTATGGTTATAGCTATGGATACAAATATTACAGAAGAATTAAAAATTGAATGATATGCTAGAGATATTGTTCGTATTATACAAGATTTACGAAAAGAAGCATCTTACAATGTTGATGATAGAATTCAAATTTGTATTTATTGAGATAAAATAAATACAATTTTAGAATTACAAAAAAATTATATAGAACAAGAAACTTTATCTAAAATAGTTGATAAAATAGATATTTGAGATATTGAAAAAGAAGAACAAATAGACGATTTTACAATTAAAATCGTTTTAAAAAGATAATAAGATAAATTTTAAAATCCTTTAAAGTAGACTAGCTTGTGCTCCGTACGAGCGTCGATCAATTTAGTTTAGGTATAAGTAAATTTAGTTTTCTTAAATTTTTATTTTATTATATTATCTTGAAAAACTATATAAAAAATATCTATGAAAAACTAATAAAAAAATCATTAATAGAAATCCTCTATATTTAGTATAATAAAGATTATTTACATATAATTATTTAAGAAAAACTGAACGGATTTAAAAATTATCTATTGACTTTTTTTGTTTTATAATTATAAAAAGATAATTATAATTTATTGTATTTCATTTTATGAAAAAAGCACCAGTATTTGATATTAAAGATAGTCATATAAATATAAGTCTTTGAGAATCTTTATTGCAAACTAATTGAGAAATTCATAATCGTGAAACTTTTTTATTACATATAAATTTTATTGTAAGTAATCTTTTGAGTGAGTATAATCTAGCTTTAGATACGATATTACAAAATTTTGAAAATGTTAGAACAAATTTTAAAATTGGAAAAGAGTATAGGAAAGAGATTAGAAAAGATATTGATAATGCAAAAAAAGATATTATTAATAATAAAACTAAAATATTAAAAGATATAGATAACATAAAAGCAAATTTTTTGGGTGAATTAGATAATTGAAAAACATATAATGAAACTCTTTTAAATATAGTAAACAGTGTATCTGATATTATTATTAATAATATAAAAAATTTTTATATTTATTTTGCTGGCAAGCCAACAATGGTAAATAATAAAATTATTTTAGAACAAGTAGAGGCTATAAGAGCATTTTATAAGCTTGCTTTTTCTAAAGATATTTTTGATACAATAAGTGATATAAAGAAAATTATAAATGTTATTTTAATACAAAAAAATATTGTATGAAACAATGAATCTCAAAATTCAGATAATGTACCTAATACAAATTTATTAAACAGTTCTTTTACAGAAAAAGAATTAAGTAAAAAAATTAAAGATATAGAAAATGTTATTAATAATGTTAAAAATTGAATAAATCTTTTTTCAAAAAATTATCCTGATATTATTTATATAATATACAAAAGACTTCAAGTTGCTATAGAAAGTTTATCTGAGATGGAAAAAATACAAGATATTAATATGTCTCAAGAAAAAACTATTCAAAAACAAAGACAATTAATTGAAGATTTTAAAAAAATAGAACAAGATTATTTTGCTTTAAAAAAACAAAATATAAATGATGTTACTATAATTAGAGATCAAAAATGACTTATAAAAGATTTAGAATCTCAAATAAAAAAATTACAACAAGAATTAGAAAAATATAAAAAAGTTTGAAAAAATTGACAATCTAATAGTTTAAAATGATCACAAGACGATAAAAATAAAAAAATAGAAGAATTAGAAAAAGATTTAATAGGATCATGGGAAGAATTAGAAAATTTAAAAAAAGAATTTGATAAAGAAAAATCTAGACTCAATGACTTAGCTATGAAACAAGTTTCGGAAAACATAAAACTACAGTTAACATTAGAAAAAGCAAAAAAAGATAAATATAGAGAAGTAGAGATTTTTATCAATAATTGTGAAATTAATTTTAAGGATTGTTCTAATGATGAATTATTGAAATATATTTTTTATTGAGATTGTTCTGAAAATTTAAAGAAAGATGCTGTTGTAATTATAAAAAAATTTTTAGATTATTTTGTTTCACAAATTACAAAATGAGCTTCTTCTTCTACAAATCATAATGATTGAGTATGATGATGAAAATATTCAAATAATTTCATTAATCCAATAATTAATTTTATTAAACAAAAACAAGATAATATGTTGTATAATGATTTTTTGGAAGAAATGATTTATATTAATTGGCAAAAAATTATAGAACAATATTATCCTGAAAATGATTACATTAGAAAAAAACAAAAAATAGTAAAGAATATGCTTTCATTATTTTCTAATGATTGTAAATCAGCATTACCTCTTTTTAAGGCCTTAAAATATCTTGCAGATAAATTAGATAATTTTGATGTTTGAAATAGTGATTTAAAAATACTTGTTTCAAATATAATTAATACACTAGATAGTAATTATGTAAAAAATACAATAAATTCTAGATTAATTACTATTGCTGAGAATATTAAAGAAGAAAAGGAAAAAGTTTCTAAGACTGTAAAATAAACTGTGTAAATAAGAGATAG
>CAYRGR010000045.1:0-7650 GCA_964423755.1 uncultured Candidatus Peribacteria bacterium | reverse complement strand
TTTTTCTAATGATTTATATTCTATATTTTTAATAATTGTATCAATTTCTTCCATTTTAATAGGAACAATTGGTTTTTCTCTTACATAAGTTGTTCACATTAAATCATATAATAATTCAGAAGAATTAAATCATACTATAATTTCTTCTGGAATTTGTTCTAGATTTTTTCATGCTTTTAAAATAGCTTTAGAAATAGATTGAGATACCGAATAAAAATCAGCAATTTCTCAATTAATCACATCTTTTTTATTTTGTTTTAGCACAGATGATCATAGTATTTTAAGTTCTTGATTATCAATTTTACAAATAAGAACCTTAATTTTAAAAGCTCAAATATCTAATGCTATAAATGAATTATAATCTAATATGTTAGTAATTTTAAAAGACACTAAATAATAAATTAAATAATAAAATTAATTTTTTAGTTTTTGCATTGAGAATAAAATTAAAAACCTAAATTAATAATTTTAATTCATGTATTCTATTTTCTTTTCATGCTTTTTTTAAATAAAACTCTCAAAGTTCAATATTTCAATTTCATATTAAAGCTACTCATAAATCTTCCATTATCAATTTATCTTCAGGAGATATATTTAATGCTCTTTTTAAGATTGTAATTCATTTTTCAGTTGATCATATCATATAATATCACCATCATAAATTTCTTAAAATTTCAGGATTATTTGGAAATAAAGTATTAGATTTTTCTAAAAAATTTATTCATTTTAAAAAATCTCATTTTGAAATATAAATATATCATAAAAGATATGTACCAGTAGCAGATTCTGAATTTAATTTTTGTGCAAAATTAATAGCTGTTTCTGCTTTATTAATTTTTCATTCATATAAATAAATATCAGCTAATTCTTCATACAAACGATAATCATCAGTATATTTTATTAAATAACTTCTAATTTTATTTTTTGCATCATCATATTTTCATAAATACTTCAGATTTTCAATTTCTTGAATGTATTTAATTTCATTAAATGCAGTCATTTTTTTAAAATAAAAAATACTATAAATATTTTATAAATAAAAATTTTTTAATCAAATTTTTTTAAATTTTTTGTACTAGTTTATAACATATGATACATTTTTTAAAATTTAAAAAAATTTTTTAAATTAAGTTATATTTTATTATTACTAGACTGTTATAAAATTATTTAAAATAGACCAAAACTAATTATTGCAAAATAATTGAATACTTTTGTTTTGGTCCATTGTTTTTTATAATATATCTAATGAAAATTGTTTGACAGTTTAGCAGTAGTGAAGCCTAGATTAATTTTTAAAAGGTTTCTAAAAAGAAAAAAGTTGAAAATCAATTCTTATTAGGTATATGTTATAAATTAATTTTTTTCTACTTCTCATTCTACGACATTTTCATCTTTTGTGTTATTGTCTGTTACTTTTACTCATTCTTCTTCTTGTTGTTGTTCTGTTTGAGTAGGTTCTTGAGAAGGAGTAGATTTAGAATATATTTCTTGTCCAATTTTCATCAAAATATCTTGTAATTGTTGTAAAACAGGATCAATTTCAGATTTAGAAACTTCCTTATTTTCTAATACTTTTTTTAATTCATCTATTTTTTCTTTTGCTTCAGATTCAAGTTTTGAATCAAATTTACCAGTATTATCTTTAATAGTTTTTTCTGCTTGATAAATTGAAGAATCTGCCATATTACGAGCATCTATATCTTCTTTTCTTTTTTTATCAGCATCTCTATTTGCTTCAGCCTCTTTTACTAATTTATCAACATCATTTTTATCCATTCATGTAGATCACTGAATGACAATTTTTTGTTCTTTTCAAGTTCATTTATCTTTTGCTGTAACATGTAAAATTCATGATGCATCAATATCAAATATTACTTCTATTTGAGGAATTCATCTTGGAGCTGGTAGAATTCAAGATAGAATAAATCTACCTAAAGATTTGTTGTCTACAGCCATTTCTCTTTCTCCTTGTAATACATGTACTTCTACACTATCTTGATTATCCATAGCAGTAGAAAATATTTGAGATTTACTTGTAGGTACTGTAGTGTTTCTTTCGATCATTTTTGTCATTACTCATCATAAAGTTTCAATTCATAAAGAAAGAGGAGTAACATCCAATAATAATATATCTTTTACATCTCAAGTAATAATACCGGCCTGAATTGCTGCTCACATTGCTACTGCCTCGTCTGGATTAATACTAGTATTTGCTTTTTTCCCAAAGAATTCTTCAACTTTTTTTATTACAAGAGGGACTCTAGTAGATCAACCAACTAAGATTACTTCATCAATTTGAGAAGCCTGTAATCATGCATCTTTAAGTACTTTACGACAAGGTTCAACAGACCTTTCTACTAAATCATAAATTAATTCTTCCAATTTTGCCCTAGTTAATTTCAAAAATAAATTTTTTGGACCAGAAGAATCTACTGTAATATATGGTAAATTAATTTCTGTTTCTGTAGTAGAAGAAAGTTCTTTTTTTGCTTTTTCTGCTTCATCTTTTATACGTTGTACTGCCATAGGATCTTTACGAAGATCTACTCATTGTTCACGTTTAAATTCATCTACTATATATTCAAATATTCTTTGATCAAAGTCATCTCAACCTAAATGAGTATCTCAATTTGTAGCCAATACCTCAAATGTTCATTCGCTACCAATTTCAAGAATAGAAATATCAAAAGTACCTCATCAAAAATCATAAACAGCAATTTTTTCATCTTTCTTTTTATCAATTCAATAAGAAAGTGCTGCTGCTGTAGGCTCATTAATTATCCTTTTAACATCAAAACCAGCAATTTTACCAGCATTAATTGTAGCTTGTCTTTGAGAATCATTAAAATATGCAGGTACCGTAATGATTGCTTCTGTAATTTTTTGTCATAAAAATTTTTCTGCATCTTCTTTTAGTTTTTCTAAAATTCTAGCACTTATTTCTTCGGGTCTTACATTTTTACCATTATGTTCTATAAGACATTCTCAATCACTTCATTTAACTACTTTAAAAGGAACGTTTTTTATTTCATTTGCAACCTCATCATATCTTCTTCATATAAATCTTTTTGCACTATAAATAGTATTTGCTGGATTTGAAACAGCTTGTCTTTTTGCAGAAGTTCATACAAGAATTTCTCAATTTTTATTTGCAACTACAGATGGCGTAGTACGTCATCATTCTGCATTTGGTATAATCTTTGCCTGTCATCATTCCATGAATGATACACAAGAATTTGTAGTACCAAGATCTATTCATATAATTTTTGCCATAATAAATATTGTTAAAATATAAAATAAATATTGTTATTCCAACTTGTCGGGGTATTAGTTGTTTATAGGTTGGAATTATTGGATTCCCGCCTTCGTGTGACGAGCTACGGATTTTTTGTTTTTAAAATAACAGTAAAAAATTATTCAACATTATGATCTACTATTTTTCATTCTTTAAAAAGTTTTTCTTTTAATTCTTTATCAAAATTGGAATCATTTCTTCTTATCCATTCAATTAACATAGAAGCATGTTCTTTTTCTTCGTTACTATTATGTATAAGAATTTCTTTTAATTCTGGATCAGAACAATTTTCTGCTCTATGATTATATAAATCAACAGCTTCTAATTCTTCTCTTAAAGAATCGATAGCCTTTTTCATATTTTCTATATTTATCATAATAAATAAAATTAATAAATAAAATATTTCAAGAATAATTTTATTCACTTTTTTTTTCTTGTCAAATAAAAATTAGCACTTTTTTTACTTAAGTGCTAATTTATGGTTTAAATGTTTTAAAATAAGCATTTTTTAAAATGCTCAAGTTACATTTTTAAGTAAAATTCTTTTATCTTCTGGAAATTTAATATTTTCTAAATAAGCAATTATTTTTTCGAATATACAAAATTTATTGATTTTTTTATAAAAAAATCAATTTCATTCAAATCTTATAGGATCGAAATTTTTTAAAATTCAAGTAAAAGTATTTTCTTCTGGCATAATAGGAACAATTCATGCTCACATATATTTAACAACATCAACTCATTCAAAATTATTATCATATATAAAAAAATCAAATCATATAAAAGAATTTGGATTAATTTTTTTTGCAGAAGAAATATTATTAAATTTAAAGCATTCATCTGTACCTAAAACAACAGCTCATAATCAAATTTCAGATAATCATTCTAAAATGAAATTTCTTATTTTTTTGTCTTCTATAGCAACAATTCAAAGATGAGAAATATTTTTAGAAATTGCAAATTGAGCTTTGATATTGTTTTTTGTAGTTTGTTTTAAAGAAATCAAACTTGTAAGATTATTTATAGAAATCATTTGTTTTTATTATAAATTAAAAGTTAATTATTTTTTAACTAAAATAATTTTATCATAAAATAAAACAAATTGCTATAATTTAATCTTGACGTAATTAATTTTGATTTTGTATTCTATAAAGTAATTAAAGTAAAAAAGCCTTTTAAAGCCTTTTTATTTTACTTTTTTAAAAATTAATTTCATTTAGTATTTTTTTAACATCATTCAAATTTTGTATATTTACTAGTCTTTGGCGAATTTTTTTAACTCATTCAAAATTATGTAAATATTGTACTAAATGTTTACGCATTTCTAGACATCACCTTTTTTCTCATTTTATTTTTACTAAAAATCTAGCATGCTTATTCATAATTTTTTTAATTTCATTACAATCAGGCTCATAATTTCATTTTAAAAAACACCAAGGATTTCAAAAACTTGCTCTACCAATCATAAATCAATCCAGATTTTGCATTTTTTTTATACCATCATCTATATTTTTAATATCTCAATTACAAAGTATAGGAATTTTTATATGTTTTTTTAATTCATAAATTGGATTAAAATTAACTTCTCAACTAAATCATTGTTTATAAGTTCTTCAGTGAATTGTGATTAAACTTGCTCAAGCATTTTCAAGTCATTTACAAAAATTTATAAGATTTTTTTCATCAAAAAATCCAAGTCTAGTTTTTACAGAAATCGGAATTTTTACAGATTTAGCCATTTCTTCAACTATTTTAAAAGCTATTTTTTCATCTTTAATTAAGCTTACTCAGTGACCACTAGAGACAACCTTTTTAGCAGGACATCACATATTTACATCTATTCATTCTACTCAAAAACTTTCTACTATAATGGCAGCTTTTTTAAAAGATTCTGGATTTTTTCAAAAAAGCTGTACTATTAATGGTTTTTCAATTTTGCTATGAGGAAGTACAGATTTTGCTAAAAATTTAGAATTAATAATTCAATCTGCACTATAAAACTCAGTAAAACAAACAATATTTTTATTAATTGTTTTTACTATTTGCCTATATGCACCATCAGTATATCAGTCCATTGGGGCAAGCGCAATTATAGGTCATTTTTTAGCTAATTTATTCCAAAACATATACTTAAATAAAATTATTTAAAAGTCTTGTGGTAGTTTAATATGGTTTAATTTAAAAAGTTTTTTTAAATTATTACTATTTTTTTTAAATCATTTTTTAATTTTGCTTCAAATAAATATTTTTTTCAAAATATTTCAAAACTTAATTTAAAAGCATGTAAAAATTGTCTATTTAATAAATATTTTTCATAAAAAATATCATTAATTTTTTTGTTTCAATATGTTTTATCTCAAATAATAGGATATCAAATACTAGCAAGATGCACTCTTATTTGATGAGTCCTTCAGGTTAAAAGATCAATTTCAAGTAAAGAATATTTATTATCAATATATTTTAATACTTTAAATTTTGTTTGAGCTATTTTTGGATTAACAGGATCTGTTACAGTCATTTTTTGTCTGTTTCATTTATCTCTTCAAATGTAAGATTCTATAAAACCATTTTTTTCTTTTATAATTCAATTTACCAATGTAATATAGGTTTTTTTAATTTTTCTTTCGGCAATTAATTTTTGAAGTTCTTTCATATATTTATCATTTTTTGCTATTATTAAAAGTCAGCTAGTATTTTTATCCAAACGATGTACTATACCAGGCCTTTCTACTCAATTAATTTGAGATAAATCTTTTAGATAATAAAGCAGGGCATTTACAAGCGTGCCACTTTTTCATTTTTCTCAAGGTGTAGGATGAGTATTTATTCAAGCATCCTTATTTATAATAGCAAAATTTTTATCCTCATAAATAATGTCCAATGGAATTTTTTCTGCTTTTAAATCTAATTTTTCTGTTTTAAAATTTATTTCAATCACATCTTTATCTTTTATTTTTATATTTTTTGTTACAATAATTCAATTTATTTTCACTTCTCAATCATCAATAAGTCGTTGTATATAACTTCTTGATTTATCACTAAAAAAACTAGACAGATAAATATCAATCCTTTTTGTTTCGTTTTTAGATAAAGATATTTCTAAAAGCATTTTTTAAAAAAGTTTATATATACTTTTTTATGTTATGATATTTTTTTAATAATTCAAATTTTTATATTTGATTCTTCTAGTTTTAAGAAAAAATCATAAATAGTTCATGAACAAATTAGCGGAAATTTAATTTTAAAACTTGATTTTATAAAATTAATAATTGGAGCAACAATTTTTCAAATCATTTCATTTTTATTTTTACTATAACTAGATAAAGGTAACTCTTTATTACTAATTTCTTTTCAAATATTTTCTAATAATAAAGTTAAAATTTCTATTGTAGCATTTTGAGATGATATATCTTTACTTGTTAATTTTTCTCAATTCAAATAAATTTTGTTGCTTATAGTATCAAAAATTATACAATCTAACTCTTGTTTTATTATTTCATCGTATCATCAAATATAAGACTCATTTTTATTATTTTTAAATAAAACATGATGTTTTTGTATATAATTAGAAAAAATTTCTTTTGAAATAAATTGTTCTACAATTACTCAATCACCACATTCTCAATCAAGATAAGAACAATATTCTATATTAATATCTGGATAAAAATTTTTTAAATCTTGAATTGTTTTATTTATTGTATTTCTTGAAATTCAAGATTTCAAAACAACAATATATCATCATCATAATTTTCAATAATAAGCTGGCATTATTCATATTTTTTCTTCCGGATTTAGTTTATTTTTTTGAAAATTATAAAGTAATAAATCTCCGAAATTACTTTGATTTTCGATAATAGAAGTAGCATTTCTATATTGATTTATATTATTAATAAGTTTCTCAATATTATCATTTTTGTATCATGAAGAAAATATTTCATCAATAATTTGAAGTGTATTTATATTTAAAATTGATAAACTATCTGAAATGGTTTCAAAGATAGTATTGTTTTTTGTGAATTTCAAAAAATTTGATTTTTTTAAAAGTTCCGTATTAATCTTTTTATTTAAGTATTTTTCATTTTTTTCAAATTCTTTACTGTCTCAAAATTTATAATATTCTATTAATTGAGTGTCTGTAGGTATTCAAGAAAACACCATTAAATAATCCAATGGAATTTTTGCATTATTTCATATTTTTTCAAATTGATAGTTAATTTTATCTAAATCAGTAATATCATTTTTTTCACTCATTTGTTCTGTAATATAATACGTAATTCAAGAATTATTATCTAAAGTTTTAATTACATTTTCTCAATTTGAATTTCAAAATCTTCAAATATAATCAATTTTCCATC
>CAYRGR010000044.1:0-7748 GCA_964423755.1 uncultured Candidatus Peribacteria bacterium | reverse complement strand
ATTCATAAAATATTTTAACATATTTTTTTAATAAACGCAAAATTTTGTATAAGTTAATACTATTTTGTAGTTGTTAATTTTTCAATTTCATTTTTAATAACAATTAATTTTCAGTTTTTTGTTTAAAAATACTTATAATCAGGCCATATAAATGTATTAGTAAATCTTTAATTAATTTAATTTAAATATTTACTATTTTTTACTTTTTCAATTATTTTTATTTTTTAATAAATCTCTTATTTCTTCTAATAATAAAATATCTTCAGATTTTTTCTTGTTTACATTAAATTGTTCTAATTTTATTTTATCTTTTATCTTTTCAGTTGCTTTATTTAGTATATTAATGAAAATAAAAATAGATAAGGAAATTATTAAAAAATCAAAAATTGTTTGTAAAAAATTTCCGTAAGCGATAATACTTTCTCAATATTTAAATTTTAATCAAATAAAACTTACTCATCAAAGAATAATTCATATAATTGGAGTAATAATATCTGCAACAAGAGACGATACTATTTTTCAGAATGCTCAACCTATTACTACTGCAATGGCTAAATCTAAAACATTTCACTTTACAGCAAAAGTTTTAAAATCTTGAATAAATTTTTTCATAAAATAAAATTTATAAAATATATTCTAGCAAATTTAGTTTTCCTAAATTTTGATGTTAAAATCATTTAGAACAAAATATCTTAAATATAAGTTTTTTATATATATTTATTAACTTTCACATTTTTTATCAAAATCAATTTTATCAATTAAATGACCTTTATTACAATTAATATATTTAATTAATTTATTTAAAATACTTTTTTTATCTTCATTTAAATTATTTAAATTTTTGTTTAAAAAATAATCATAATCTGTTTTTAATAATTTATTGAAATTTTTTAATTCTACAAATTGAGGTAAAAAATTAGAATATTTTATTCTTTCATAACTAGAACTTATGCTTTGATTTAATCTTTTTTCTTCAAGTTCTTTTAATGCTGGTAAATAATAATCAAATGATTTCATATATTTTTCTTGAGCTTCTTTTGTAGATAAATAACTTAAAAACAAATATCACATTTCTGGATTTTTAGATAATTTAGATAATGCAAAATAATTATAGTTGATTAAATTAATTCAAGTTTTATCTTTTGATGGTTCATAAAGTTGAAATATATCAGATGATTTAAGAATTTTTTTATCTAATTTTAAATTTGAAGATGCTCTTTTAACAGCAAGTTCAATTTCTTTTAAAAGTGAAGGATATCAAATTAATATTCATATTTTTCATCTTACAAACATATCTACTGTAGTTAAATTAAGTTCATCCATTTCTTCTTTTAATGAAGTAATATTATTATTTGAATCATTAGCATAAGAAAAATATGCAGATAAACTATTAATTCAACTATTATTATTTACATTTACATAATCATTAACCTTATTTTGTAAAAATAATAAAGATAGGATATCTCATGATAAAAATATATATTTTCATCATAATCATAACGCTATAGGAATATAATTTCTATCTTCAGGTTGTTTTTTTATTTCATCATCTAAACTAGACCATGTTTTTCAAACACTTTGAATTAATCTCCAATTATAAAAAACTCATAAAGCTTCAAATCACATAGGCACTCATTTTAAATAAGAAACATTAATAGTGTTTCAATCTTTATCTTTTTCTTTATTTTGTATAATTAAACTATCAAATGCTCTATTAAAATTTCTTGAAAACTCATCAGTATCAATATATTTATTTGGAATAGCAGTTATTTTTTGTTCTAATAAAGCTCATCAATTATTATTTATTACAAAAAGATCAGGTGAATTATCATCTCACATTATATTTAAAATAGTTTTTTCATAATCTGTATAATCTTTAAATTTAGTAATTTTAATATCAGTATTATTATATTGTTTATATTTAATCTTAAATCATTTTATAATATCTGAATATCAAGCTGATTCATCTCATACTACATATATATTAAATTCTTTTACTTTTTTCTGATTAGTGTTTGTTTTTTTAGATGAAGATAAAATAAAAAATCATCATATTATCATTAAAAAAATGATTACGATTGCTATAATTAAAAAAATGAGTTTATTTTTTGCCATAATAAATATATTATTAATTAAAATTAAATTATTGTTTATAAAACAATTTAGTTAAATAAAAATATCATAAAATTGCGTAAATAAATATGATTACAGTAAAATTTAGAGTCAAAAAAACATCAAATATACAATGAATTAAAATCGAAAATAACAATCACCACAAAAACATTTTAATATAATTAAATATTTTTTTATTACTTAAAAATCATTTAATAAAATAAAATCAAACTAAAACTCAACAAATAATATGAACAAATAAAGAAAATATTCATCTAAAAATTAATGTAAAAGTAAAATCAGTAGAAAATCATTTTTGTCTATATATGCTATACAAATATAAAATATTTTCTATAAATCAAAATCAAAGAGTTACAAATATTACTAAAATTATTCATTTCTTTATAGAATCAATTTCTGAAAGTGAGCTTTGTAAAAAACTTAAATGTTTACTTATTTCTTCTATAAATCATATTATAATATAAAATAAAATAATTAATCCTAATGTATTAAATACGTTATTTGAGACAACTAATGAGGATTCAATTTTAAATCATAAAAATGGAAGCTTATCAACAATAAAATATATTATAATAAATATTAAACCAAACAAACTTATTATAATAATGTTTTTTAAATAAATTTTTATAGTATTTTTAAAATCTTGTAAAAATAATAATCCAGATATTAATAAAAAAATAGAAATTAAAATTATTATTAAAATGATAGATATAAAAATAATAAAATAATTTAAATTTTTTTCTGATATAAGAGTAAATATATTATAGGAATTTAAAGAAAAATAATGTAAAACGTCTTCTAAATATAAAATAGGTACTACAGAAAATCCTCATGCAAATATTCAAATTAAAAATCTTCTGCTATTTAAAATAGAATTATTTATATATGAAAAAATATATCACCAAATTAAAATTGGAATAAAAGCTAAAACTCAAATTAAAATTACTATAAATACTTGAGTAATCATTATTTTTTGTCTTTATTTATAAAAAGTTCATACTTTCCAAATCTAACACTTTCTCTACCTTTTTTAAAAATCGCATTTAATAAAAATATATTTGCTCAGATAATAATAAAAAATATTCAAATTAAAATTGCTATTAAATCTGGATTATAAATAATAATTATTCAAAAAAATATTAATACTAATCAAAAAATATTCATAAATTATTAATCAAAAAATATTTAATTCATATTCAAGTATCATGTTAATTTTACTTATTAAAATTAACATGATATAGCATGATTTTTATTATATAACTAATATTAATTAATTTGATTCGAATTTAAATTATATTAAAAATCGAAATCATTTAATTTTAGAGTTTCACTATCTATAAAAGTATCTGGTTTTTCTATAATAAAATCTCATTTTTGTATATCTTTATCTCATATAATTTTAAAATTAATTGTCTTAATAGGAAATCAATATCATTCATCATAAATATCATTTGGTATATCTATAGTAAGATAAAAATCATATTCATACTTTGTATCAAGTTTATTAATTTTTAAACCTCAAACATTTTTAGAATTAAAATTAATTTGTAAATCAGTTTTATCTTCTGATAAATCTCATTTTACATTAAAATTTATATCATCAGTTTTAAATACTGCATCTAAGAAATTATTGTCCCATTTTAAATTCATTAATACTTCTTCAGCAATTAAATCCAAATAAAGATAATTATTTTTAATTGAGAAACTTATTTTATTTCATGATGTATATCATTGTCATTCTAGATTTCATTCAAATATATATGAATTAAGTTCTTTTTTAAGAGAAATTTGAGAAATAGTTGTCTCATTTTTTGTATTAAAAGACAATTTAATATTATCTCAATCTTTAGAGTATATTAAATTTATAAATTTATGTTTAGAATTAATTCTCAATTCATTATTTCATTTATCTAGATCTTCGTCACTAATTTTTTCATTAAATATTGTTCAAATTTGTTTATAAACGTTTTTATTTAAAATAAGTAAATAATCTTCTGTATTTATTTTTTTAAAAGGTTTAAAGAGGCTATTTATAGATAATAAATCAAAAACTTTATTAATCTTGTTTAATAAATCTGCTTGATTTAATTGTTCAGCATTTTTTGCTATTCACGAAAATAATATAGTTTTTCATACTATTTTATCTAAAATATCTGATTTTATTGAGTTTATTTGTTTTAGGGTAGTTTCTTTTAAAAATTCATCACTTGTATTAAAATCTATTTTATAACTTTTTAAATTAACATAAAGATCTTCTTTTATTAATTTAATATTAATATCTGCTTTAAGATCTAAATTTATAGAAGTTGGTTTTTCTAATTCTTTATCTGTAACTCAACTAAATGACACATTTAAAACAACATCTAATTCTTGAGATCAAGTAATTATAGAAAAAATACTAGAATATTTTTCTATATTAATATTTAGATTTCATAATTCTGTAGAAAGATCGAAATTCATTTTTCATGTTTCTTTAAAAGAGCTCAAGTTATATGTATCTAAATATTTTTTAATTTCAGCAATAAAATCCTTTTGTATTGAAATGATATCATTTTCTATTATTTGTATTTCAGAATCTGATATTTTATAAGGATTTACTCAATTATCAATTGAAGAAATAATATCTTTTTTAAAATTTTTATAACTAGTCGCTAATGCTTTTAATTCTTTTAAATATTTTTCAAAATCAAAATCATAAGCATACTCTATTTGTTTTAAAAATACCTCAATATTATCGCTATGAATCTTTAATTCTTTTAAAAATATTTTTTTATCATCTTCATTTTTTAATTTATTTATTTCTTTAATTAAATCAATTTTAATAAAAGTTTTTAATTTTTCTCATAATTTTAAAAGTTTTTTAATTTTTTTATTTGAAACATTATTATATTTATTGCTTCACAAATTTTTATTAAAATCTATACTTGCAAATACATTTACATAACCAATATTAAATCATATAATCAATATTGTTAATATTGATATTATTTTTTGTTTATACATAAAATTAAAATTAAATAATAAAAATTAATTAAATTTAAGTACATATATTATAGTATTATCTATAATAAAAGCAATTTTTTTTAAAATGAGTAATTTTTAGCATATTCCAATTGATTATCTGTTCAATTTTTGTATAAATCTTCATCAAGGATTATTTCTATATCTGGAATAATTCATGTTCAATCAATTCAAGTTTGTGTTTTTCAACTAAACCATTTAGCAATAGTATATTTTAAACTAGAATTATCATAATAAATATCCAAACTTTGTACTGATCATTTACCATAAGAATTTTCTCAAATAATTTTTAAATTCTTTATATAATCTTTTAAAGTCAATGCCATAATTTCTGATGCAGAAGCTGTTCAATTATTAATTAAAACAATAATATTTCTATTCTGGAAATTTAAATTACTACCTAATGATACAATATTCGTAATTAAATTTTTATATTTTATAACAGCTATTGGCTCTCAATTTGGTACAAAAAAATTCATCATATTAGTAATTTCATCTAAACTTCATCAAGGATTATTTCTAAGATCAATTATTATTTTTTTATCTCATGAATCTTTAGATATATCATTTAAAATTTTTATAAAATCATTATAGATATTATTAGAAAATAATATTATTTTTATATAATGATCTCATGAGTCTAATAATTTATAATTAATATACTTAATGTTAATAACTTCTCTTGTTACTATTACTATAATATTCTCTTCTTTTCTTTTTATTGTAAGCTGCACACTAGTTCATGCTTTTCATTTAATTTTATTTACTGCATTATCTAAGCTTATATTTTCATCTACTAAAAAATCATCAATTTTTATAATTTGATCTCCTGATTTTAATCATGCTTTTTCTGCTGGAGATCAAAATATTGGTGATACTATCTTTAAAATTCATGGAGATTCCATTTCTACATGTGCTCATATTCATTCAAATTGTCAATTTAATTTATCTGTAAAATTTTGTGATTCTTTTGAAGTAAAATAAGAAGAGTACTTATCTTGTGTCGAATCAACCATTCATTTTATAGCTCATCTTATTAAATCTTCATCTACAAACATATTACTATTATAATGATTGTTTTTAAGTTTTAAATAAACATCATTAAGAATAGAAAAATTAGAAACATCTGTAATTTTTTTATAAATTTTATTATCAACATTTTCTTCATTATATTCTTCATTATGATTAGATATTTCTAATAAATATTCCATTACAGTAAAAAATTTACTCAATGTTAATTTTTTTCATGAACTATATTCAATATCTATTTCAAAATTTGAATGAACCATCTTATAAAAGCCATCTTCCGTAGCATGTTTATTTAAATTTAAAATAATTTTTTTATTTTTAATTAAATTAAGATAAACTCATTTTTGTAAAGCATTATAAATAGATGTATTTGGTTTTATATTCAAAAATTCTAATTTAATATATTTATAACTATCTGGTAATCATTCTCAAATAATATTAAAATACAAAATAAATAATCAGTTAATTGTTAATGTTTTTTGTAATTGTGACTCCGAATAACTATTTTTATTTAAAAAATTAAAATCTTCTTGAGCAGAAACAAAACAAAAGTTATTAAATATAATAAAAATACTTAAACAAATACTTAAAAAATTACGCATATATTATTTTAAATTAAAAATTAAAAATTAATTTGTATTTTGTGTATTAATCAAAAAATCATTATTTTCATTATCAAAACTTGATTTAAATTCAAAATATCACGCAGGATAAACAACTCCGATAAAAATTAAAATTAATCAAATAAGTATTATAAAAGTTATCGTAGATCAAATTCATAAATATTTTTCTATAAAATCTATTCTTCATATCCACTCATAAACAATTTTTCTATATTTAATTACCATAATTCAACTAAAAATTAAAATAATTCAATAAAATATTTTTAAAAAAATCATAAAAAAATTTTTTATATATAATATAAATTATATTGTATAAAAAAATATAAAGAAAAGCAAATTATTTTGTTTGATTTTTTTAAAAATTAAAATATATTGTCTTTTAATAAAATTTAAAAAATTAAAAACTAAATCTAAATAAATTTAATTTTTTTAAATTTTGATTATCAAAATCCTCATTAAATAGATCATTTCGTACTCCTATAAAAATAGTCTATCAAATTTGGTTTAGGATAATATTCTCGGGATTGGCCAAGTGGTAAGGCGGCGGACTCTGAATCCGCTATCGGGGGTCCGAATCCCTCATCCCGAACCAAGATAGATATTAGCTATGAGTCAAATGAATTAAAGTACAAAATTCTGTAAAAGAAACATTTAATTTAGATGACAAGAATATTTTTGAGATAAACTAAAATAGATATAATATAAAAATTTAGAAAATTTGATGAAAAATATTCTAATATTTTGTTTTATTTTAAATTTATTATTTAACACTTATTATGGAAGATATAAATAAACTTTTTGTAGAATTTGATAAGTTTTTTTTACCTTATGTATTTTGAAAAAAAGATATATCAAAATTGTTTCAGATTACTTTACTTATAAAAGGGCATATTATTATTAATGATTTTCCAGGAATTTGAAAAACGACAATAGCAAAAGCTT
>CAYRGR010000043.1:0-7759 GCA_964423755.1 uncultured Candidatus Peribacteria bacterium | reverse complement strand
TCTTTAATTGATTTTTTAAATTCTTGTCTCATTTTAATCTAAAATAAATTTTATTAAATATTAAAAATCTTTTTTAACCTCGATTATATTACTTATTGATATTATTATAATAAATAAGAAAATATTATTAAAAATTTAAATTTTGCTTTTGGAAATAATTTTTATTCCTCTTAAACCTAAAATCAAAAGACAAATAATAATTAATTTCAAAATATAATAATCATGTATATTAATAAAATCTCTAGTCATTGGTGTTATTCTTCCTATTAATAAATGAACAAATATACCTATTGGGAGAGCAAGAAAAAGCCAATTTATTTTCGGTATATCTATTCTAATTTTTAAAAAAGCTTTTGAAAGTAATGGAGCAAGTAAATACATACCTATAAATACAACAGCAAAATCAAAAATAGCGTATCCCAAAAAACGGAATTGTCTTAAATAATCTATTGGTAACATAGGTAAAAAGTTAAATGTATAATTAAAATTAATGTAATACAAATATAATAATCAATTAAATTATAATAAATAAGATGTAAAACTTAATCAGGTTTTGTAGAAAATGATTATGAGTAAAATTCATAAGGTGAAACTATGAATTTTTATTTAATAATCATAATCTACTATGTATACCTTGACTAAGATTACTCCCTTATATAGGAAAGAAATCTATTACAAGTATAAATAAAAAATAATAATTACAAGATGAAAATGAAAAGAAGAATAGTATCTTGAATTATTTAAATATTTTAAATTTATTTATAGTATCTTCAAATTCTTCATAATTATTAATTATGATAACTTTTTTATTTTTATAATTTTTTAAAGTTTTTATTATTTTAGGGAAAGTATCTATTTCAAAATTTTTAATAAAATTTATAAAATCATCTTCAAGAGATTCATTGAATCATTTGACCATATCATCTCTGATTATTCAATATTTTATACTATCTTCAGATCTTTTATAAACATTTTTTAAACAAATACGCGAAGATATATTTAATAAAATTATTGTATCAGCTAATTTAATTCTCGTATTAATAGTTGATATATAATTTCAATCGATAATCCACTTATTGTATTTACTAGTAAAATTTTTTACTTTTTTTATCAATTCTTCTCTAGTAATATGATTTTTATCATTAATATGATATATTTTATCTAAATGAAGAACTGGATAATTTAAAAAATTATTAATTGTTTTTGTAAATGTAGATTTTCCTGATCCAGGACATCATATTACTATAATTTTCATTTGTTTAAATTAATTTTAAACTTCAAATTTCAAAAAATTAATAATATTTTTATGAATAATTCATTTTTAAAATCGTTCATACTTATTATATATTTTAGCCAGTTATATTTGATTTTAAGTAAATAACAAAATTATTTTTTTGTATATATTTTTTGAAATGTGCTAAAAAATTCTTCTATATAGACTTATCTTTTATATTCTAAACTATTAACAACTTTTCTTAGAGTTTTATTATTTAAAATTATTTTATTTCTTAATTAAACCTTATATTTGAATATCTTCTACAATTATTTACATGTTACGAGAGTATATTTATTTCAATTTTTTCAAACAAAGAAAAAATCATCTGAGTTTGGAAAAAAATCATAATATAAAATATCCTCAAAACTAATTTGAGTTACATAGTTATCTCTATATAATCTTTTCATTCCATCACTAGTTTGAGAAATAAAAATCTTTCAGGAAGTAGAACTAACCATTTCATGACTAGTTCATAAATACAATACCTTTCAAGAAGTAGAAATAATCGGATTAGATACATTTTGAGCTAAATATCAAAATAATTCAAATTTATTATTGACATATTTTCAAATAAGTTTTTTTCAATTCTTATTTAAAATATAAGCCTTATTTATTCAGTCTTTTGTCATTACTCATTCTCATGGCATAAAAACAGAAAAACAAGTTGATGATATTTTTTTGCCATTAATTAATAAAAAATTACATTGTTCTCTTTTTCATATAGATTGGCGTTTAAATTCAGGTAAAAATTCTGAATTTCATTTTCATACAAAATTAATCTGAGTTAATTCATAATTTTTAGGCATTCATTTGAAATCTATATATAAATTTTCAGATTTTGTTTTAGTAAAAGAGTTGACTATTTTATCAGAGTCTTGAGAATTCAAATTTTTACAAGCTTTTTTTAAATTTTCAATATTAAATAATTTATTAACTTTAATTAAAATATCTTTTTCTAAATTATTTTTTTCTAAAGAATTACACATTTTTTGTATTAATAAATAATTTTGTTTAATTTTTGGGCAATTATTTTCTATTTTATCAATCAATATTTGTTTTCATGAAGCAAGTGAAATATTTTTCATTGATCTTTCAAGTTCTTGACATCAATTAAATGTATCAACTAATCAAAAAACTAATTTTTCTTCATCAGATAATTTATCTAAGTCTCTTTCATTAGATCTATCAATTAATGAAACAGAAAAATTAGTATATATAGATAAATCTTGACTGTAAGTATTTAAAGAAAGATATAAATTGGCTCAACTATCATAAATTACTTCATTATCCTTAACTAAAGTACATCAAGTAATGTATCATAAAATTTTATCATTAATTTCAGATTTAGAAAGTTCTTTTAGTTTATTACCAATGAAAAATCCTATAATGAAAATAATAAATAATAATATAATGTGAAATTTTGTTATTTTTTTGTTTAAAAAAAGCATAAAAGCAATTTTTATTATATTAATAAAGCTCAATCGATAAATTATCCAAAAATCAAAATAAATCAAGTTGAGTCGAAACTTTTGCAACTTTTTAATTTTCACTTATAACTCATACAAATATTTTTAGCTTAATTTAAACATATTTTTAAAATCAATTATAAAATCTTTTGACAATGGTAGCTTATTTTATAAAGTTATAAAAATTTTTATTATAAATATTTATGAAAAATTTAGTTATTGTAGAGTCTCCAGCAAAATGAAAAACTATAGAAAAATTTTTATGAGGAGATTTTAAAGTAAAGGCATCTTTTTGACATATAAGAGATTTGCCAAAAAAATCTTTGTGAATAGAAATAGAAAATAACTTTAAACCAAGTTATGAAGTTAGTTTAGACAAAAAAAAAGTCGTTTCTGAATTAAAAAAAGAAGCAAATAGCGCAAAAACTATTTGGATAGCTACGGATGAAGACAGAGAATGAGAGGCTATAGGTTGGCATCTTTGTAATGTATTAGGTTTGGATCCAAATTCTGTAAAAAGGATTGTGTTTCATGAAATTACAAAACAAGCTATAGAAAATGCAATTAAAAATCCCAGACATATAGATTTAAATCTTGTTAATGCTCAACAATCTAGAAGATTACTTGATAGGATAGTTTGATTTACTGTAAGTCCTATTTTATGGAAAAAAATAAGAAAATGACTTTCTGCCTGAAGAGTACAATCTGTTGCTGTTAAATTAATAGTAGAAAGAGAAAGAGAAATACAAAATTTCAAATCAGAAGAAAATTGGAAAATAAAAATTCAATTAGTTTCAAAATGAATATCATTTTTTGCTGAATTACATAAAATTTCAGAAAAAGTAAAAAAATTAAAAAATATAGATGATGTTGTAAAATTTTTTACAACTTTATGAATTAATATTGAAGATTTAAAGTCAAAAAAAGATAAAAAATGAAATTTATTTTTTGATATACCTTTAAAATTAAATTTTAAGCTTTTAGATTCAGAAAAAAAAGAAGTTGTTCGTATGCCACAAGCTCCTTTTACGACTTCCACATTACAACAAGAAGCATCTCGCAAATTATGATTTTCTGTAAATCAAACTATGATGATAGCTCAAAATCTATATCAAAATTGATATATTACTTACATGAGAACAGATAGTGTAAATTTATCCGAATTAGCTATTAATGATAGTAAAAAATTTATTTTAAAAAACTTTTGAGAACAATATGCTTTAAGTAATTGAAGAAAATTTAAAAATAAACAAGCAAATTCACAAGAAGCACATGAAGCAATAAGGCCTTCTTATATAGACAAGACTCCAGAAAATTCTTCTTTATCTTGAAATGATCAAAGATTATATAAATTAATATGGGAACGTACAATTGCATCACAAATGAAAGAGGCTCTTATAGAAACTACTACATACATATTTAATCCAGAAATTGCTACAAATCAAGAATGGATTTCTAAATGAGAAGTTATAATTTTTCCTGGTTTTATGAAATTATATACAGAATGAAATGATGATGAAGAAAATGAAGAAGAGTCTACAAAATTGCCAGAATTAAAAAAATGAGAAATTGTTATTTCAAATACATTATTTTCTAATCAGATTTTTTCTAAACCTCCTTCTAGATATACAGAAGCTAGTTTGGTTAAAAAATTAGAAAATGAATGAATATGAAGACCATCTACATACGCTCCTACTATTTCTACAATTATAGAAAGATGATATGTAGAAAAAATAGAAAAAAAATTAGCTCCTACAGAAATTGCATTTATAGTAAATGATTTCTTAGAACAATATTTTACAAAATTGATGAATTATAAATTTACTGCTAATATAGAAAATGAATTAGATGAAATAGCAGAGTGAAAATTAGAATGGGTTAAAATGCTAGATAATTTTTATAAAGATTTTAAAATTTTACTAAATAATTCTATGGAAAATTCTAATAAAATAGTAGAGGAAGTTTGAAAAAAATGTCCTCAATGTTCATCGGATCTTGTTTATAAATATAGTAAAAATGGCAAATTTATTTGATGTGGCAACTATCCAAATTGTAAATATATAGAAAATATAATAGATGAAGATAAAGAAAAATATACCCAAGAATTAAAAAATAAATATGAATGAAAACCATGTGAAGCATGATGAACTATAGTTGTAAAAGTTGGTAAATATTGACCATTTTTAGCTAGTTCACTTTATCCTGAAGTTAAATGGATAGGTAAAATACCAAATCAAAAATCAGAAGAATTAGAAACAAAATTTTGATGAAATTCTTGTGATAAATGTGATACATGAATAATGCATGTTAAATTTTCTAGTAGATGACCATTCTTGGCTTGTAGTAATTATCCAGAATGTAAAAATGCTAAAAATTTACCAAAAAATCAAGAAAATCAATAATTTATTTTTTAATATTAAATTATGAAAAAAATATTATTAATAATAGGATGTTCTATTTTATTTATTTCTTGTAGTTTTACAAAAAATTTAAGTAACAATAATGCTAATAATTCTTGAACTATTAAAGATAATGTAAGTACATGAATTACTATAAATACATGAATTATAGATAATAATACTAATTCTTGAGTTATAGAAAATATTACAAACACTTGATATTCTATATGATCTTGAGATATTTTAATAAATGAATCACAAGAAGAAGATATTACATGACTTTCTTTATCTTGAACAGACAAGGAAACAGAAGAAATAATAGAAGAAATTAATGAAATTTTAAAATGATTATAGTAAAATTTACTTTAAAAAAATTGTTTGACGGTTTTGTGATAGCAAAATCTGTTTTAATATAAAAGGTTTCTAAAAAGAAAAAAACAGAAAACCAATTCTTATTAGGTATATATTATTTTGCATTTAAGTTTGTAAATTTGAATTTCAATGTTTTATATTTTTACTCTTTATAAAAAGGTTTTGTAATTTTTTAGCCCTTAACCATCTTTTTTTAATTTTTTTATATTCCAAAAGTTTATCTTTTATTATTTTTGGTAATTTTTTATTTTGTATAATTTCATTATCAAGAGAATTGATAGCGTGATAGACATTTAAAGGATTAGTATTGTTTTTATCAAGATTAATAAATTCATTACAAATCGGATCAGTATTCCATCTATGAATAAAAATTAAGTCACTTACAAACTCTCTTATTTTTTGTTTTAATTTTATTGTTCAATGTGATTTTTTAAAATTTACAAGTGATAATTTATTTTCTTCTTGATTTTTAAATTCATCTGATTCTAAATATTCTCTTAAATTTTTTCATTTTGGTAACAATAATCAAAGAGTAGGAGTTTTTTCTTCATGTCAATCAAATCAAATACAAGGGATGGCTCATATTTTTCAAAAACTATCAAAATTTTCCATCGAAGAGCCTTCATCCACAATATCTTTATCATTATGAACTTCATAAAGAATATTTAAATTATTTCATTTTATTTTCAATGATTTTTTTAGTTTTTGTAGTTCTTCTAAGAGATATTTTTTTGATTCTTTAGATTGTACAAGTCATCCATAAGTTGTAAGTCAAATATTTTCAAGTGATTTTATATGTTTACATAAAGTATAAGCAATAATTTTTCTCATAGAAATTTTTCTTCAAAGTGTAGGATGAGGAATTTGTATTATGGGAAATTTTGTAATATTTCATTTTTTAAAATGAAAAAATAATTTATCAAAAACTTCTTTAGGAGTGTCTCAAGGAAATATTATATATTTATAAGCAGGATCTTTTTTCATAGCAATTATAGCTTCAAATATTAAAGCTGTATCAGTACTTACTTTAATTTGTGATGGCTGAAAATTATTAAGTTCTCATTTTTTTATTTGTCACATTAGTTCGTCTGTAATTTTTTCTTTACTCTCAAAATATTTACTTATATACTCAAACAAATAATCTTCATAAAAACACTTTTGAAATTCTTTTATATCAAAATCAAGAAAAATTAAATGACCTGGAAATTTTCATCATAAAGAAAGTTCTATCGAAGGAATTATTTTTATTTTTTTATTAAATTCAGAATTACTATCATTTTCAGTAAAATTTATAGCTTCTTTATTTGTAATTAAAGTATTATGATCAGAAATAGCAATAATATCAAATCAAGCATTGATTCTAGATCTTAGATATTCTTTTAACGATATTTTTCAATCTGTATCTTCTGGATGTCAATCATGAAGAGATACAATATTGTATTTACTTTTATCTAATATTTTATTTGAATTTATAAAAGCATCTATACCTTTAGAAATTAATTTCATTTTTTAAAATTATTAATTATTAAAAATCTAATATTTCAAATTTAAAGTTTTAACCATAACCTCATCAGCTCAACTAATATTAAAATCAGATAAATCTTTTGAATTTATAAGCCTATTTTTATTTTATATTTATTTCTTGTGTATTCATAAATAGTTTAATTTAATTAATAAAAAATAATAATAAAGATATTAAAAAAACTATCTTTAACTTATAAATTTTAATATATAAATAAAAATAAGTCAAAATTCTGTATAAGTTCATCCTATTTTGCAATTTTATATAAAAATTTGATTTTATAAAAAACAAATATATACTTGTAAATAAGTAAACTATTTTAATTTTATTACTTATATATATGTTTAAGCAAGTAATATTAAGTAATCAAAATCTACTGAAAAATATTGACACTATAAAACGAGATTATATTTTTTATGATGATCTACTAAAGCTAAATAAAATAGTAAGTTTTGTATGACCAAGAAGAGTCGGAAAAACATTTTTGATGATTGGTTTTATCAAAGATCTTATAAAAACTAATAAACTTAAGTTAGAACAAGTAGTGTTTATAGATTTTTCGCTTTATTCAAATGAATTTGTAGACTCTCAAGTTCTTTTATGATGTTTCAAAGAAATTTATCCCGATAAAGAACCATTTTTTGTTTTTGATGAAGTACAAGATATTGCAAATTTTAAAGAATTTATTTTGTCTTTATATAATTTATGATATAAAATATTTTTG
>CAYRGR010000042.1:1778-7764 GCA_964423755.1 uncultured Candidatus Peribacteria bacterium | reverse complement strand
CTAAACTAAATGTATACAACACTCTAACAAGCAATACCAAAAGAAGCATACTATAGCTAATTTACATCACCCTAATAATATGAAGTAACCTAAATAAATGGCTAAATAAAGGCAAATGAAGAACCAAGATAAATAGGAATTTTTCGTTTTGTAATAAAATGAAAAATCAATGTACCTATACCAGATGTAAAAAGAGCCACTGAAATTGGAGTGCCAATCAAAATTGGTACTAATACTGTAGCACTAAACATTGTAAAAAGATGTTGCAAAGATAACAAAAATAATTTCATTTTACTCCCCCTACAGTTTTAATTACAAAATTGTTAAAACCTTAGACTCCTGTAAATTTAAAATTACATTCCTATTTTCTATTGGATGTAAAAGCTCTTCTGATTTATTTGGTAATTTTTCTATTTCTGGTATGGATTTTGAAAAATTTAAAAATGCTAATTGCAAATAAACCTCTTCAAATCTTTCAGATGTAATTTCATCTTTAGAAACATACAAAATTTCCTTTTCAAGTTTTGTAAAATAATCTAATCCATTAACTATTTTAACTCTAAAATTTCCTTCATCTAAAGTAGTATTAAATTTAAAATGCAAAAATGTATTATAGTTTAAATTATTATCGTTTTTTCTAATTCTAATTAAATCAAGAGTACCAATCCCCAATTCTCGATCCTACCCAATTATAACAGTTTTACTTTTAGATGGTGTATATAAGTTCCAATGTATATAATTATAAAAATCTTCTAAATTTGTATGCGTTGATCTTGTATATGGCACATAAAAAGTTTCAAAAAATTTTGAATACTTCAAAAAAACATATAATTTTTGAATACTAATATATCCAAGTTTATCTTTTTCAAACACTTATAACACCCCAGTCATTTTTAAAGATTAAATTGATTAATTATTTTATTTAATGATTCCTAAACATTTTCTAATTCATTTGATTGATTTTTAATTTTTTCAGATTCTTGTAATTGTAATTTCAGTTCTTTAACAATGTCTTGTATTTCTCCTAAAATTTGGGTTGCATTTTTCTATGAATTATCAACAGCACTCTACATTTCTTCACTTGACTATCCTTGTTCTTGTGCAGTTGCAGTTAATCCAGATGCAACTTTCTACTAATCATCAAATAATTCAATTATTTTTTCAAACTGTTCATTTACTTTATTTATTGTTACGTAAACATCATCCACAATTTCAGATGTTTTACTTGTTGCCTATTCTGTTTGCTTCGTGTTTTCCTACACTATTGAAATTATTTTTTTAATGTTATTTGCAGATTCTTTACTATTTTCTGCAAGTTTTCTAATTTCATCTGCCACAACTGCAAACCCTCTTCCTGCATCTCCAGCCCTTGCCTATTCAATTGCCTAATTTAGTGCAAGTAAATTGGTTTGTTCCTAAATGGAGGTTATAGTCGTAATTATTTCTGATACATTGTTCATGTTTTTTGATAATTCAATAACTGTTTCCATTGTTATTTTTGTTTGTTGTTTAGAAGTTTCAATTTTTTGTATCACTTCCCTAATCATTTCTTCACCATTAGTCTAATTCTTTGATGTTGTTTCATTCTGCTCTGTTAATTCTGTCTACATTTTCTATACATCTTGAGCAGACTACTACACCTCTTCAACACCACTTGTTACTTCTTCTAACTACTACTATGTTGTTTGTGTGTTTCTATCTACAATTTCTGTTTTGTTCATTAATTTATCTATCTATTCAAATTGAAAATTCTAAGAACTAAGCAAAGTATTTGATGAATTTTTAAGATTTTTAATTATGTCACGTATATTTGTAAAAATGTCAAGTAGAAAAATTCTTGTTAAATCCATATTTTTTAAACTTTTTCCTGTTTCATCTTCCTATTTTGTATATTTCTATCTTATAATGTTCTATTCTTCATTTATTTTTAAATCTTTATTACTTATTTTTTGTAAATCTTCAGTTATAAGTTTAATAGGGGTTACAATATTTTTTGCTATTATTACAACTATTATAGTTAATATAACAGCAGCCCCAATAAAAATAATAATCATTGTGTATAAGATACTGTACTATTTCTATAAAACCTAATTCATAGGTATTCCAACCTACAATGACCAAGGGTGCTCGCTTGATCCAATAAATAAAGGCACATTCAAAATATATAAATCTGATTTTAAATCTTCTGAATATACAGTTAAAGAATGAGTTTTCCCAGCTTCAATACTATTAAAAAATGAATTTGTATAATTCCCTGTCATACTGTATTCTGTAATTTTCCCATCTTTTCCAAGTCTACTGCTATCAAAATGTGCCTATACTGTTCCGTTATTTGAAAATAATGCCTATACACCAGTATTATATGGTTTTATTTTAGATACTATATCTTGTAAAATATCTAAAGAAATATCTACCCCAACAACACCAACAACTATATTTTTTTTATTTCTAATTGGAACCTATAAACTTGTCATTAAAACGTTTTTACTTCCAAGTTGATAATAAAAAGGATCGATTATTACTTCTTTACCAGTATTTCTCTATAATAGATAGTAATCTCCAGAACCATTTACTTCATAATCAATCAACTATTCTAATTTAATTTCACCAGATTCATTTCTATAATAATAAGGAATAAATCTACCAGTTGAATCATACCAATCTATACCCTAATATGTAGAATCTAATGTATCAATACTATTTGGCTCCCAACCTGTCCAAATACCTATAATATCAGATTGTTTTTCAAGTAATTGTAAAATCTATATTTGATACTATGATCTTCTATCCTATACTGGCTTATCCTCATAACCTTCAAAAATATGCTACAATAATCTCTAAACAGTTATTTTATTGTTTAATGCTATAGATAGTTGGTTTGCATAATTATTCTAAATCTAATTTGCCATATCAAAAGCATTTTGTCGTTCAGAATTAAATATGTTGATAGATATTAGTACCCCAATAATTGTAAAAATAATTATAATTGGTAATAAGGTAAATAATAATATTTTTACAGATAACTTTTTGATTTTTTTCATATTTTTTCAACTTCCTTTTTAAATGTCTAATGTTTTAAGTAATTCTGTATTTTTATCAATGTTAATAATTATATTATATAATTCTGGTGAATAGATATATTGTATTAGATTTTCATTTTTACTTTCAACTAATATTTCATTTTTAATAAAATCATTTATAAAAACATTCTGGTATACAGTACCTTCTTTCAATGTTGTAATACTAATTTTAGAATTAGCACTTATCAATCCTTTTTTTGTTTCTTGAACATCAAAGTTTTTAGTGAAAGAATTATAAACTTTAATAATGCTTTTTCCATATACAGCAATTTCAACAAATCGATTAATAATCTTTTTTCTTAGCTAAAATGAATCGCATTGAACAGACCACTGATCTGTTTTATAATAAAATCTGATTCTAACCCAACCTAATTTTAATACATTTGTTAGTATTTCATCTCTCTATTTTCCTTCTGTACCAATTTTTTCATTATATTTATCATGTATTTCTTTAATTTCCTATTGAGTTAAATTAAATAATTCTGGATTTGAAAATACAAAATCTATGTGCTTTTTAAAACTTATATTAATAATGTTATTTTTATTATCTATCCAAAATCCATTTTCTAACATATATGTTTAACACCAAACCTTTCCGATTAAAAATAAATGAAAAGGGGGTTATAAACCCCCTTTAATTATTCTGAAATTTCATCTCTATCAATATGAGAATCTAAAAATTCCTTCTAAAATTTTGTAGCTGTAAATTTCAAAACTTTCTTTTCTGGAATTGTAATCTTTTCCTAAGTCTAAGGGCTAAACCCAGCACGTTCTTTTCTTACAACAATCTTAAATCTACCAACTGATCCAAAGATAAATTTATCTTCTGTGTCCTTTTTTTGAAGCCATTCATAAAATACTTCATCATACATATCTAATATTTCCTCAGCAAGTTGATTTGTTACCTTAACTTCAAATTCATAATCATCAAACAAACTTTGTACCTTTTCTTTAAATCTCTAAATAACATCTTTCTTAATCATAATTCAATCCTCTCTCCTTTTTTTAATTACTAAATTGAATAAATTAAACAATCATTAATTAAAATTTTGCTTTCACTTAATATTGAATCTATTAAATTACATAAATCTTCATTGGATAAAGTTAAAAATGGTTTTTTACAATAATTATTATGTAAATCAAATATAATATCTATATCAAAAAAATAATTTATTTTTTTATTATACAAATAATTTTTTGATATAATAGTTATTTGTAATATAAAATTATTATCTATTTTAATTATATATAACTCCTATTTATCAATATTATTTATATTTCTAATACAAAAATTTTTAAATATATTAAATATAACAAAATCTTTAATTTTAAAACTAAATTTATTTTTTATATTTAATTGTATAACCATTCTTAATATATCTCCTTTTCTAAATATGATACTGTATTATCTGTTTGATCTGTTATTTTTATTTATGCTGATAACTTAATTAAATTTCTTTGTTTTTTATAAATCTTTCAATTATACAGTTTTTATTTTCATTTGTCAAGCCCCCAGTATGTAACAGTTTTGTAAATCTTTTTATATTCAAAAAAAAAATATTCAAAAGACTTGACAAATATTTTTTTTTATGATATAATACTTATGAAAATGAAAGGTAGCGTAGCTCAACTGGTTAGAGCGGTCGCCTTATAAGCGACAGGTTGGAAGTTCAAGTCTTTCCGCTACCACCAAATATAAAATCCAACTAAAATTTAGGAGGTAAAAAAATGAATGAAATTACAAGAGAAGAATTTTTGCAAAACCAAAATGATCTTTGCAAAAGAAAAAATATCCCATTTTTTATGCCATATAATGGTATTTGTTTTTCTTGTCACAATGATATTATACCTGAGCTAATAAAAAGAGGTAATGATGGAACTCATTTAGTTACAGGTTGCCCTATTTGTAATAGATCATATGATGAATGATTAAAAAATTAAAAATGGGGGTATATAAATGATTATTATCAATGATTTTGAAAATATAAAAAAGTTTGATGGGCTTGAAATGGTTTTTCTTAAACATAACACAACTCAAGAAGATTTTGTTTTAAATAAAAAAACTGGAAACATTAAAAAAATAAAAGTTAGGAAATATCCAAACCCATGTTTTATTGGAATGTATTCTTATGATGAATGCAAAAATATTTTTAATAGTATTAAAAATATCTTAGGACAAGGTATTGAAATTGAAGAGGTTGGTTATGGATTTGAAATCAAAAAAATAACAACAAATTAAAATTTAAATATTGGAGGATAAAATGGAAAATAAGAATAAGACTATTGATTTCAAATTATGTATTTATAGAACAGCTTGTAAGTTGGAAGTATTTCCAACTATGGATTTAAGTGGAATTAATTTTTGTATTTATCCATCTAATCCGAATAAAACTACACAATATTCTACATATAATTATAAAGATGGAGAAAGAATCAGATTGAATTATGAAGAAGTAGAAAAATTAAATATGTTTTTTGTAAATAAATTTCATCTGCATTCAGAAAGAAATTTAGAACTTCAAAAAACTTCATTAAGTGACACAGAAAAGTTTTTTCATAAATTTCAAAAAGGAAATATTAGTACATCTAAAGCTTTTACAATTGGGCTTAAAGTAAATGAAAAAACAAATCAAATACAATATGTATTTACAATTAAAAATGTAGAAACAAATAAAACATTTTATATTTATTTAGGTTTACATGAATATAGTATGATTAACAAATATTGCGATACATTTAGACAACAATATCAGTTATTGCAATATATCAAATATAGTGAAACTTATAAAGAAAAAGTTGGAAACATTACTGATTATGAAGATTATTCTTCAGAGATGAATCAAATGAATCAAGAAGCTTCTGAAAATAATACATCAGATATGGGGTGGTGATTTTTATGAATAAAA
>CAYRGR010000042.1:0-1678 GCA_964423755.1 uncultured Candidatus Peribacteria bacterium | reverse complement strand
AGAAACCAACTGAAACCAGATTGATGGATAAATATAGTATTGGATGGGGTGGGCATATATAGTTAGAAGATTAGGAAAGTTTTTTTGATCCATTGAAATCAATTGATACACTATTTTTAAGAGAAATGATGGAAGAAATTAAAATATCATCAAATAAAACTGTAAGTAAAAATATTACAGTTGAATGTAGTGATAGTGTTTATACATTATAGACAAATGATAATGTAGGAAGTGTTCATTTAGGTATAGTATATTTTATTTATGTTGATGAAATAAAAAACTCAGTTGAATCAAATGAAGAAGAGAATATTATTGTTGATTATATCAAGTTAGAAGAATTAAAAAAGAAAATCAAAAATAATGAATTACAATTAGAAAGTTGGTCTAAAGCAATTTAGATGAGTGAAGAAATCCAAAATAGTATTTACAAATCTTAATTTTATTTTTATAAGGAAGTTTTAGTCATGGATTAGATAAGCATAAGTAATCAATATATATTTCCAGAAGAAGAATAGAAGGGGTTAATAGTAAAATATAAAAAATATAAGCAAGGATTAATTGAATAGATTTAGAATGATAATCAATTAAAAATTGGGTTGTTGACAAACAGAAAGAATGAGATAGAAGCAAAATTATATATAATAATGAGAAGTTTATAGATTGTTATAATAAATAAAAAAGTAATGAAAAAAGATGAAAAATATTTTAATTCTAAAACAAATTTAATAGATGGTGATTAGCAAATATTTGAAGATTTGGTAATACATTCAGTACAACAGATGTTTGCGTATATTGATAAAATAGATTTAAAAAGAAAGTTATATTCGATTTTATAGAAAATTTAGAACAAATAGTCTTTAATACATTATTTTAAATTTTATGCAGTAAAAAATACTATTTTTATAACTGACAATAGTACAGAATTTGAAGAAGATAGTGATTTTGAGTATATGTTAGATAAATTATATTATGAAAAAAATAAAAATACCCACAATGATTTTTTTGATGAATTAACACAAGAATAGATTATGGAAATGGAACTTGATGAAAATAGTATTTTAAATAAAAAGCAATTAGTGTAGAAAGAAACAAATATAGCGAATTTAAAAAAAATATCAGATATGAAAAACTATTGCGGAAATACAAATTGGGTTTATAATTTTGAAATATTTGAAAAAGTAGATAAAATATTAAAATATGGATTTTGTGAGGACTTCAAAGGAATACTGATTAAGCTTTATATTATAAATGTGCTGGTCTATGAAAATATAAAAAGATACAATAAAAACCTTAATAAATTTACAATTCTCATGGAATCAAAAACTAAATATATTAAGACAAAATTTAATTTAAAAACAGGATTTGAAAAGATAATTAAAATATTTATATCTGATTATCTAAAAAAAGACCCATTTATCTATATAGGGTTTAAAGCAGTATCTTTATATTCATCGTTAATCTTATATTTATTATTGGTGGAAAATAAAATACCTACAGAATAGTTTACAGAAAATGAAATTAAAAGTATGGCAAATATGAGGCATGAATTATCAGATATAACTCAATTTTTAGTTTAGGAAGAAGCAAAAAATAAATTTGATTTTAAAACATTAATTATGAAATTTAATTTTTCTTTATGCAAAGAACAAATTGGTAATAAATTAAAAATAAGTTATGT
>CAYRGR010000041.1:0-7805 GCA_964423755.1 uncultured Candidatus Peribacteria bacterium | reverse complement strand
AGACTATTTTTAATTCCTGATGAGTTGATTATCTAAAAGATTTGAGTGGAAATGGGAATAATTGAGTTTTTAGTTGAGGAATGAATTATTTAAGTTCTTTGACTTGATGAATTATTGGAAAAGGGCTGAATTTTAATGAATGAGCAACAACATCTAATTGAATTATTATTACAAATTTTGGATCATGAAATTATACTAATGTTTTACAGAATTGATATACTTTTGAAGCTATAGTTAAAAGAAGGTCTTGATTAATTTCTCAATGAAGAATAATTTGATGATTTGATGCTCCTTTATTATATTGGCCCATGGAAAATAATAATGAAGGAATAGTAATGACTCATTATAATTTATGATATCAGTATGTAAGTAAAAAATGAAATTACGAGGATAATTATATATTTATAACATGAATATATGATTGAATTAATATGAAATTATTTATAAATGGTAAATTAAATAAAATTTCAAATTCAGTAAAAAGACCTATTTTTATGCCAGGCTGGAGTTGATCTAAAGTAACAATTTGATGACATATAACTTTACTATCTGCTTATTGCTTTCCTTGAATTATCGACGACATAAAAATCTATAATCGTGCATTATCAGATGATGAAATAAAACAGCATGCGAAAGTGGCTGGATTTTAGGTCGTTTTTAAAGTAAAATATAAAAAATTTGGTAGTTTGTTTTATATGAATATAATATAGAAAAATATTTTAATTTAAACTATGCAAAAAATTATATTAGAAATCAGTGTTGATAGGAATAATGAAAAATGAGTATTTGTTGCGGAGCAGATTTTAAATGTTTTACATGATACATTAGAAGAAATCAAAATTTTATTTTGGATAAAAACAAATAAATCTCCAGAATTTTCATTTGAAATAGTTAATATTAAATGAACAATTAGATTTTTTTTCGTTACCACAGAAGAATATAAGGATTTAATACAAAATCAGATTTATGCACATTTTCCAAACGTAGAAATCAGAGAAGTTAAAGAATATTTAAATCAAGAATCTAATTTTTTCATTTGAAAAATTGCTTTAATAAAAGAATATTTTTATCCAATTAAAATTTATACAAATTTTAAAGAAAAAACAGAAAAAGAAAATATAGACCCATTTTCTTCTTTGACAAGCTCTTTAAATAAAATTTGAGATAAAAATGTTAAATTTATCCAAATTAATTTTTCTCCAATTTGAGATACTAAATGGAAAAATCAGAAAATAATAGACATTTTATCATCATCTTATCCAAAATTTATTAAAAAAATTCTTGTTTCTAAGTATGGTATTTTATTAAAGATTTTATTTTGGCCATTTTATATATTTTTTAAAGGATTATTGTTAATTTTTAATCCCGTAAAAACCACTAAAAAACCTAATAATGAAAATATTGTATTAGATCAAAATATATCTAAAAAATTAGAAAGTTTTTGATTTAATGTTTCCTTAAATATTTGAGTTGAAAATAACAATGAAGTTATTGCTAAATCATATATAAAAGAAATTTTTTCTTCATTAAACATTTTTAATACATCATGACTTAATTGATTTAAATTAATTTCTATTCAAAAATGAATTTTTAATAATTTATTAAATAGAAAAAATACTAAAGAAATGATATTAAATTGTGCTGAGCTGGCCTGATTAATTCATCTTCCAACAATTTATGTCCAGACTCCTTGAATAAATTGGGTTACTACAAAAATGTTAGAACCACCAACAAATATTCCTATTTTAGAAAATAATACAGACATTTCTCCAATTTGATATACAAATTTTCGTTGAAACAAAATCAATTTTTGAATTTTACCCATAGATAGAGCCAGACATGTTTATATTATTTGAAAAACATGAATGTGAAAAACTGTACTTTTAGAAAATATGATTTATGCAGACATTTGTAAATGAAAATGAATAGCAGTAATTGATCCTCATTGAGATTTATCCGATAATATTATTTCAAATATTCCAAAAAATAGAACAAACGATGTTATTTTATTTGATCCATCAGACTACAAACATCCGATCGCATTTAATATGTTAGAAAATGTTGCAAAAGAATTAAGACCACTTGTTGCTTCATGATTAATTTGAGTGTTTAAGCGTATTTGGGCAGATAGTTGGTGACCAAGATTAGAACACATTTTAAGAAATACTGTTTTATCTTTACTTGAAATTCCTGATTCTACAATAATGTCAATTCCATTAATGTTAACAAATAAATCATTTAGATTAAAAATAGTTTCAAAACTAAAAGATCCTATTACTTCCAAATTTTGGTCTCAAGAATTTGAAATTATGGATAATCGTCAAATGACTGAGGCTATAAGTCCTATTTTAAATAAAGTATGACAATTTTTATCAAATCCAATTTTAAGAAATATTTTATGACAGCCAAAAAATCCATTTTCACTTAGATGGGTTATGGATAATTCAAAAATATTGATTATTAATTTATCTAAATGAAAAATTTGAGAAGATTCTATGGCTCTTCTTTGATCTATGATGGTTACCAAATTTCAAATAGATGCTATGAGTAGAGCAGATATAGAAGAAGATAAAAGAAAAGATTTTTATTTATATGTAGATGAATTTCAAAATTTTGCTACAGATAGTTTTGCTACTATTTTATCTGAGGCCCGTAAATATAAACTTAATTTAATTGTTGCTAATCAATATATAGAACAAATGTCAGAAATAATTAAATGAGCAGTTTTTGGTAATGTTTGATCTATTATTAGTTTTCAGGTTTGACCACAAGATGCACAAGTCTTAACAGAAGCTATTTGAGATTGAGAGACTATCACATCAAATGATATTATGAATATAAAAAAGTATGATATTTATACCAAACTTCTTATTGAAGGTATGCCATCACGCACTTTTAGTGCTACCACTTTCCCACCAATTAAATTTAAAGAAAGTGCTGATGAGCAAAAAAAAGATACCATTCGTAAAGTTAGCAGAGAAAAATATTCAAAAAATTCTGAATTTGTAGAAAATAAAATTCTCGAATTTAATAAAAAAATTATAGAAGATGAAAAGAAATTTAAAGAAGAACAAAGAATTTATAAAGAAAAAATGAAAGAAGACAAAAAAAATAAGTAATATTTTATTTTTTAACTATTTTATTTTTTAATTTTAATTTTATGAAAAAATTAATACACACATTTTTTATAATTTCTATATTATTATTTACAAGCGTGTCTGCAGATACAGATACCCAATTAATTGATATAGAAAATCAATCTAAACCAGTTACTAAAGAATTAAATATAGATTTTAGTTTAAATAAATTTTCAAGCTGTCAAAACATGCAAGATGTGGTTACGGAATATATTAAAAACTCTTTTTCTCATTCATTTCAATATAAATATCGTTCTTGAATTGATTTTTGAATACAAGGAGAATCTTTAGATACTATTACTCCTAGTTCTAATGTAGCAGAATCTAAGCAGGTAGAGTCTTCGGAAAGTATGAGTTTTGATGATTATTCTAGTACAAATATACAAGTTGTTTGAGTAGATGAATGAGAATTAATTAAAACAGATTGAAAAAATGTATACTTTTTTAATAGTAAAAATTATAATTTATATATAGCTCAATTTAATACAAATAAAGAATTATCAATTATTAAAACAATTAAAATTCCAAAATCATTTGTTAATCCAGAATTATATGTTTCTTGAAATAAATTAATTATTATAGCAAGCAAATATTCCGAATGAAATTATGATTATTATTGGTTTGATCGTAAATGAAAAACTGCAGTTGTAATATATAATATTAGTAATATTAATAAATTAACTATTGATAAATATTATGAAGTAGACTGAAGTAATATGAAATCTAGATTAGTATGAAATTATTTATATATTCTTTCTAAAGTAAATTTTTATTTTCCTTATAATATTTACTATCAAGAATGAACAGAATCTTTAGATAGTAATAGTATTACTAAAGATTTTAATATTAATAAAATTATTCCAAAAAAAACCGAATTAAGAAGGTCTTCAAATAAAAGCGAACAAAATGTAAAATCTAAATGAAAATCAATTCCTTATAATTTATCAAGAAGCACAGTATGAGATTGTACAAGTATTGAATATATAATGCCAGATAAAGAATCAATTAAAAAATATAATTTTAATCCAAGTTATGTTGTAATTTCTAGTATTAATATTGAAGATTCTTTTGAAAAAGTAAATACAAAAATGTTGTTTGGTGATGTATCTGAAATTTATATGAGTTTAAAAAATTTATATATCACATCAAATTTATATGTAAATTATGATTTTCATTGTCCTATAATAAAATGTGTTAGAGCTCCTTGTGACGCACAATGTATTATGCCATATTATTATAGATGAGAAAATACATTAACTCATAAATTAAATATTTCTTGAGCTAACTTAAATTATACTAGTTCAAACATAGTTCCCTGAAGACCTTTAAATCAATATTCCATGGATGAAAACAAAGATCATTTTAGAATAATTACATCATGAACATATCCAAAAAGAAATACAAATTTATTTATTTTAGATAAAGATTTAAAATTAACATGAAGCCTTACAAATTTAGCTCCAGATGAAAATTTTCAAAGCTCAAGATTTATATGAGATAAATTATATCTTGTAACATTTGAACAAATAGATCCACTGTTTGTTATTGACGTAAGCGACAATACAAATCCAAAAGTATTATGAGAATTAAAAATTCCATGATATTCCACATATTTACATCCTTATGATTCAAACAATCTTATTTGATTATGATTCAATACAAGTATAAATAAATGGTGATGAACAGTAAATGATTGATTAAAAATCGATTTATATGATGTGTCAGATTTTAAAAATCCTATTCAAAAATATTCTTTAAATTTATGAGATAAACAAAGTTATTCAGAGGTTTTAAATAATCCTAGATTATTTGTATGGAATAGTAATAAAAATTTATTATTTTTACCAGCAATGCTATATACAAATGCAAAAGATGAAAATGATTCATATAGAAATAAAGATGTTTTTCAATGAACAATAGTTGTAAAAATTGATAAAAATTCATGAATTACAGAACAAGCAAGAATTACTCATATAGATTCAACTTGACTAGAACAAAAAAGAAAAGAAGAATGTGCTAAATTAACTAGTGATACCAATACATCATGTAAAAAATTAATTGATTGAAGAGAATATTGCCCACCATCTTATAATTATATTCCACCTTATTGTTATGCAGATAGTCCAATTTGAGAATATTTAGCAAATCAAATTTGGAATTTTAATAATGATTTTATTATAAGAAATTTATATCTAGACAATATTTTACTTACTTTGAGTAATAATAAAATTCAATCAAATGATATAAATTCTAATTTTCAAAAATTACAAGAAGTAAAAATGGATTAAATTAGCTATTAGCTATTAGCTAGTAGCTAATAGCTAATAACACAAACAAACGCAACTTACTTTTCTATAATATTTATCAAAAACACACGCATTTTACACTTTATATTTTATACTTTTAACCTTATATTATTATGTTAGATAAATTAAAAAATTTTGAATTCAAAACCGTATTTAAATATTTATGATTTTGAATAGTTTTTATTATATTTATTGCTTTTGCATTATGAATTATAAGTTTTATTTTTAGTGGTATTAATACTAATTTTTTTTGATGAAGAAATTATTCTTATGATAATTATTGAGGATGATATTGATGACCAGAGTATTCTCCACAAAGCCAAAAATGAGTTTCTAATTCTGTAAAAGAAGATTATATGTGAACAAGTAATGTTGATTGATGAGACGAATCTAATTATGAAATTAAATCCTATAATGTTAATTTAGAATCTAGTAAAGTAGAAGAAGATTGTAATAAATTAATAAGTCTATTAAATAAGGAATATACAAAAACAGATAATATTAATATATCAAAAAATTATTGTTATTTAAATATAAAAATTTTAAAATGAAAGGAACAAGAATTACTTACTATTTTTAATCAATTTAAATTAAAAGATATTAATTCTAATATTGTAAATATTGTAAAAAGTTATTCTTGAATTACAGATAAATTAAATTGATTACAAAAAAGGGTTGATGAAATAGATTTATTATTATTAGAATCCAAGACAAATTATGATGAATTATGGAATAGTTTAAAAAATAAAAATGTTTCTCCAGAAAGTATAGACTCATTAAATAAAATAATTCAAAACAAATCTGATTTAATAGTAAAATTTTCAAACGATAAACAAAATTTATTACAACAAATTGATAATTTAGTAAAACAAAAAGAAGAATATATAGAACAAATAAACTACATAAGTTTTTATATTAATTTTACTAAAAAGGTAATTATAGATGTTGAAGAAATTAAAGATTGATGGTATTATTCATACAAATCTTTAATAGATACATTTAATGATACTATAAAAAATTTAACAGTAAATCTTGCCAGTTTCTTATTAAGAGCTATTAATGTAATTATATATATAATTATTTGAGTCTTCTTTATTATTATATGATGAAAATTTATCTATAAAATGTGAAAAAAGATAATTTTAAAGTAAAATTTTTTTACAGATTCCAGTCGTGAAATACAATCTAATTTAAAATACTTAAAAAACTAAAAAATAATTTTTATTAGATATATAACAAAACGATATAAATTTTAATTTTTAAAAATTACAAGAAGTTAGAATTAATTAAAATAATTAATTAGTTAATAATAAAAACAAACACAAATTCTTATTTTTTATATTTTAATTTTATATTTTTATGTTAGAAACAAATGATGCAAATTTTATAAAAGATATATCTTCATGAGTTTGTCTTGTAGATTTTTGGGCTGAATGGTGCTGACCGTGTCGTGCTATGCTTCCAAAAATGGAAGAATTATCTAATAAGATTTGAAATAAGGCAAAAATTTTTAAAATTAATGTAGACGATAATACTTTTACTACAGCTAATTTTAAAATTATGAGTATCCCAACTTTAATTTTATTTAAAGATTGAGAAAAAATAGAACAATTTACATGAATGCATGATATTGTTTTTTTAGAATCTAAAATTAACGAGATTTTAAAAAAATAAATACTTTCTTGAAAATTTAAATCCAAAATATAAAATTATATATTTCACACAAAACAATTTTTTAATTTTTTTATTAATTTTAAATAAGCTCAAAATTTGATTTTCTTAAGTTTTGATTTAAAAAACTTTCTAAAAAAAAGAAAAAAACAAAAATCAATTCTTGTTAGATATATCTTAAAAAGATTGTTTAACAGTTTCTTAGTAACGAAATATGATCTAATTTAAAAACTTTCTAAAAAAAACAAAAAACCAATCTTTGTTAGATATATTATTAAAAATGAAATAATTTTAATATTTTAAAAAATGAGCAAAATTATAGAAATAAAAAATTTAAGAAAAATATTTAAAATAGAAATAAAACAAAATTGATTTAAAAATAGAGTAAAGGCCTTTTTTAAGCCCGAATATAAAATCATAGAGGCTGTTTCAGATATTAATTTTGAAGTTAATTCATGAGAAAAAATTGCTTTTTTATGACCAAATGGAGCAGGTAAATCTACTACAATAAAAATTTTGACTTGAATTTTACAACATACTGACTGAAAAATAAGTGTGTGTGGCTATAATCCTTCAAAAGATAGGGAAAAATTAGTGTACAAAATTGGTGCAGTTTTTGGGCAAACATCAAGATTATGGTATCATCTTACACCTTTTGATACTTTTAAATTATTTTGAAAAATATTTGATA
>CAYRGR010000040.1:0-8043 GCA_964423755.1 uncultured Candidatus Peribacteria bacterium | reverse complement strand
AAAGAACAACTCAATTTTATAAATCCAGAATATCTTATAAAGAAAAACTTATGAAAAAGTATTTATAAAAAAGAAAAGTTTTTTAATCTTATTAAGGATCAGGATTGAAAGGTACAAATTCCTATATGATTTTTAGATAATTTGATAGAATTTTTGGATGAGAATAAGATTCCATACAAGATTATTGATGAAAGAAAGAAATTTGAAGATATTGAGTATTTATCAAATATAAATCTTTATAAATATCAAGAAAAGGCTATAAAAATTACAGAAAATAGGACTAATTGAATAATTGTTTTTCCTTCTGGATTTGGAAAAACGTTTATGGCGCTAAAAATAATATAACAATCAAAGAAACATTTTTTCATTATAAATTTTAGACAAAATCCGTATAGATTATTTTATTCTTTATCAGTAAATACTACAAGTCGATTAGAATAAATTTTTTGAATTTTATCCCAAGTTCCTTCACAAGTAATAATGTTAAGATGAGATTTTCAATCATTTGAGATAAAGATATCCGAAGTATCTGTTGTTTTAAAATTATATTTTTTAATTTCACGCACAACAAAAGATATAATAATACCTTTATCATCTTCAATATATATTTTATCACCTTTATTTAATTTGTTTAAATTATTAAATACTGATATTTTCCCATTTTTCCATACTCCATAATGTCCAGCAATGACAGCAGTACCTATTTCTCAAGGACGCGGTCAAAGATTATACCATGATACATCGGCCGGATCATTTGATATATCCATTTCTCAATTGATATTAATGCCTAAGTGTTTAATTTTTGCATCAACATTAATTTTTGGAATTTTAAGATTCATAGGAAGTCCAAAATTAGATTGTTCTAAAATAGTATTATCAATAGATTCTAATGTTTTACTACTAGTAAAATTTTGTGAAGATTGATCATTTATAGGTAAATTTGGTTTTATATAAATATCTTCCTTAGTAAAATTGAAGATTAGAAACAAAATAATTAATGAAGATAATAAAATAATCATAATGTTAAAAATAATTGAATATCATTTGAATAAAAATTTTTGTTGCATAAAATTTAGCAATTTTAAATTTATTTATACAATTAAGTAAATTTATTTTTTGAGAATTTGACTATTAAAATTTGCATTATATAACCTAGTTAGTGATTTGCACTAGCATATTTTAATTTAGTTTAGACATCTCTAAAAAATATCAGAAAAAAGCTCATTAAAAATCTTCTATAATAAAATTATAAACAGATTATATAAATTATAATTAAATTTTATATTTTTTTAGAGTTAGAAAAATAGACATTGAAATTAATACAAAAATACTTAAAAATATTCAAATACTTCATAGAATATTTTTTTCTTCTGGAGGAAAACCTGTATTAGGAAAAAGGGGAGTGGGTGTTATTTGAGGAGTATTAGATTCAGAATTAGATACAAGCACATTAGCATAAGCTTTTCCTATTGCAGTAAAACCGTTTGCCTTACCTTCAACAGTAGCAATATTTCTAGTAGAAATTTTTATATTAGTTTGACAAGTATAAATCCATTTTTCTTTAACATCAAGCAAATTATTATTATTTATATCACCTGTAGGACTAGAAATTGGAGAACATTTATCATCAGTTACTTTTACATCACTTATTGGAACTATACCTAGATTTCTAACAATATAACCATATTTAACATCTCCACCTCAAAATGGAAATGGAATTAAACGATTAGGTATTTTTACAATATTAATAAGTGGATGTATTATTGGTTCACCGACAACAACTGTAGTAATTGCAGTAGCAACAGTAGATTGATGATAAATATCATCGCTATAACCAGCTGCAATTGCAGTATTTGTTGTTGTTTCTAAAAGTATTGAAGTACATTGGTATTTCCATTTTTCACTTGGATCAAGCTTATTATTATTATTTAAATCACCAGAAATAAAAATTACTGAATCACACTTATCATCAGTTACAGTAATATCTGTTAAAGCTTGTATTCCTCAGACATTCCAAACCACATAATTATAAGTAACTGAACCTGATCATACAGGTAAAGCAAGAGGTTTAGGAACTTTTATAATACCAATAATAGGTACAATTTTAGTATTATTAACAATAGGTGCTACTCCACATATTCAATCGTAATAACTATAAGAATAATCTCAATCTGGACAATAATCTATTTTATTCCATGTTCATCAACCTCATCAACTTCCTCCACTACTAACAGGAGGCACTACTACTACTGGTGGCACCACTACTACTGCTGCTGGGATATAAGTATTAGTAATAATACAAGTTTTATTATCTCATGACAAAAGTATCACATTACCACTTGAATCACAAGCTCAACTAAAACTTCATGTATAAGAAGTATTTAAATTTTCACTTACCACATATGTACCTGCAGAAAGAGAATAAGAAGTTCAAGGCGATCCAGTTCCAGTTGTAGGACTTCATGAGACATCTATTCCAGCATTTTTAACATTTATATTAAATGAAGAAACAGTTCCAGTACCACCACCTGTATTTACAACTTGTTTAATAATATGAAGAGTTGCAAGAGCAGGAGGAGCAATAGGAATAGAAATATTATTCTGGTCTAGTGTAACTTGAGTTTGTGATAATGCTCTACCATTTAGTATAGCATTAGTTTGTAAAATAATTTGTTTTGCACTTAATATAGTACCATTAAATACAGATGTTGTTCATAAGGTTGCACCAGTAGGACCTCCAACTTGCCAAAAAATATTTGCCGAATTAGCTCATCCTGTAAGTATTACTTGTGTAGCACTAGAAATATCCAAATTTCATGAAATCTGAAATATCCAAACATCATTTGCACTACCTGAAAGAGTAACATTTGTAGGTATTGTAACATTAGTATTCCACTTATATATTCCTGGTCAAAAAATTTTCCCACCAAGATTTCCACCATATAAATCTACACCATCTGGCAATATCCTTCCGGCAGCATTTGTATATGCAGCTTCCATATTAATTACGGCTGTGTTAAGTAATGCAGAATTTGTCACCCTACAAGGAAGTGGTCCAGTAGCATCAACTGAATATATTGTACCTGTTACTTCAGGACAAGTAAGACCAATAGCAGCACCAGTAATAGGACTAGCTCAAACATTTCAAATAATAATAGAAGAAGGAATATCTGTAATAGCTGTTTTTGATAAAATAGCAAAATTACTTGCTGATCAAAGATCAATAGTTACAGGACCTGCTGCAAATACAGCAATTGGTCCTATAAAACTAAATAAGGAGAACATAATTATTATTATATTCTTTTTAATATTTTTCATATATCTATATATTAGTGATAAATATACCAATTAATGACTTTAATTAGTAATAACTATTTATTTTTTAAGTTTATTCCAAGAGAAATATTTTTAATGTTTACTGACAAAATCAGTAAGTTTATATGATAAAAGAATTTTATGGGAACATCTATATACTAAAATATAAAAAATACACAAAAAAAAAGTAAAATATTCTATAATTAATCCGACCACTTAATTAGAAAATATTGTAAATTGTAATTGTATTAAAAATAAATATGCAATGTGTATTTGAAAATAAATAAATTTTGAAATCTGAGGAAATAATATTTATTAAAAATTAAGATCTAAAAATGATAAAAATTACTTCTGAAAAAATTCTAGAAGTATGTAAAATAGTAAGACAATCAAGAAAAAATAAATATGAAGTATATCTTGTCAAATATAAATAAAAATCGTTAATTTATAGCTACGAAAATTGAGATTACTTATCGAATATATTTGAAGTAATAGTACTTTCTGTAAATAATAAATCTATTTTATATTTCTAATAATTTATTTATTTCCTTTTCAAAGTTATTACATTCTTTTGTTAAAGAAAAATTTGAAATTAATCATAATTCATGAGAAATTCTATTACGTATTTTATGAAGTCTCCATATTTCTTGAATATTTTTTATTTCTTTTGGATTTTGTTTAAGTTGTTCTCATAAAGATCAAATATATCATAAATCAGTTAAAACATGATTTAAAATCTTATCATAATATATAAATTTTTCATTTAAAGATACATATTTACATTTTTTTATTTCTTTTTTATAGAAGTCTATTTTTTCTTTTGATAATTTTTGTGTTTTTTTCTTTAATCAAACAATTAAAATAATTATTCAAATTAATACTACTAATAATAAAATTCAAAAAAATATATATGCTAGCATGAATTGTAAAATTATAAAAATTAAAAATATTTTTACTTGATTATATTACTAAAGTCTATATTTAATACTTTCAAGTAATTTTTTTATATCTTCTGGTATTTTTTTTGGCATTTTAACATCTACTATAACATACATATCTCAAATTTCTTTACCTATTTTTCTTCATTTTCATTTAATTTTAAATTTTGTTCAGGGTTTTGTAGATTCTGGAATCTTTAATTTTAAATTTTCATTATAAACAGTTTGGATATTTATTTTTGTTCATAAAAGTAGATCTATGATTGGAATTTCATAATTTTTTATAACATCTAAATTTTGTTTTTCATAATTTGATTTAGGTTGTTTATTTGTTTCTTCAGTATGATATGTTTTTTGATTTCATCAAAACATATTAGAAAATATATCTTCTAAATTATCAAAATTAAATGATTGATTGTTAGTATTTCTTGATCATTGTTTAAAATTTGAAAATATATCTTCATATCATGAATGTTGTTGTCATCATCAATAAGAATTAAATTGATCATTATAACTTCAAAAAGTATCATATTGTTTCTTTTTAGAAGGATCAGATAATACCTGATAAGCCTCATTAATTTCTTTAAATTTTTCTTCAGATTTTTTATCACCTTTATGTCTATCTGGATGATGTTCCATAGCCTTTTTACGAAAAGCTTTTTTAATTTCAGCTTCAGATGAATTTTTATTTATTCAAAGAATATCGTAATAATTTTTATTATACATTTTATATTAATAATTAAGAATTAATTTAATTAGTATTTAAATACATTCAAAATAAATCATAATCTAAATTTAGAAATGATTTTATTCAAAAATTTTTAATTTCAATATTTCATAAAAAATTATTATATCAAGCAATTTTTTGTATTAATTTATAAATATTTTTTACGGGGATCAGATCTGACTGTCATATTGATATTTTAAAATTAGAATATCATCATAAAGATTGTAAATACAAAATTCAAGATCAAGAATTTGGTAAAATAATTCAAGTAAAATCTTCAATTATTCAAGAACTATAAATTGAAAAACTAGGATCTGATTTTATTAATTTATACAAAAGTGGTCAACCTGAAATAATGCTTCAAGTAATAGACATTCAACCAGAGTTTGTAAACATATATTCAGTAGCTTCATTAAAATTTAAAAATCAAAAAAAATTAGATCAATCAAAATCTAATGATTCTAAATAATAATCATTATTAATATCTAATGAAATTTTTGGAGCTTTTTTTAAATTAAAAATTATATCATCAATTTTAGAAATAGTCTCAATTTTTTTGTTATATAAAGAAGAAAAGGTAAAATATTTTCATAATTTAGATTGAAAGCTTATAAAAAATACTGAAATAAATAAAGAAAGGAAAATTGTCCACATTAGTATAGATCATGATTTATTCATATAATAAAATTATATTTTGATTTAATAATATTATCTAATCTATTTTGAAAAGTTTTTAAAATTGTGTTTTTTATATTTTGAAATAATAATTTAAAAAGCTAATTTTTTAATTAATGTTTATATTTAATAATTTTCAACAATGAGGACATTTTAAATTTGAAATAACATTATTAGTCTCATTTGATTCTTTTTTAAAAATTAAATCTTTTACTTTATCTACAGCATCTTTTGGTGTAGTATTAGCTTTTAATAAATAAGCATCTGCTCAATAAGACATACATTTATCTATATCTTCTTTTTTATTTAAATTTGAAAACATAATAATTTTTGTATTTACGGAAGGAGCTAATTCTCTTATAACTTTTAAAGTCTCAAATCAATCCATAGAAGGCATCATAATATCCAAAAGAATTGCATTGGGTTTAAATTTAGTGACTTCTGTTACTGCATCAATTCAATTATGAGTGAGTAATACATCAAATCATTCTTTTTCAAATTTTGATTGATACATTGCAGCAATATCTAAATCATCTTCTACAATTAAAATTTTTTTATTTTCCATAATGATAATAATTAAAAAATAATTTAAATTATACTGATTAAGTATGCCTAATAAAAATTGGTTTTCGGTTTTTTCTTTTTAAAAACACTTTAAATTAGACTAGGTTTCGCTACCACGAAACCGTCAAACAATTTTACTTAAGTATATTAATTAAGTATATGACGGTAATATTATACTAAAAATTGTTCATTTTCAAAATTCACTTTCAAATTTTATTTCTCATCATAGTTTTTCTATAATACTTTTAGCTATAGTAAGTCATAATCAGGTTCAATTATTTTCTCTTGTTAATGAATTTTTAATTTGTCAAAATTTTTCAAAAATTACATCAAAATGTTTTTTGTCTATTCATATTCAATTATCTGTAATTGTTATATAAATATTTTTATCTTTTAAAAAAGAAGATAATTTTATTTTTCATGTTTCATTTGGTGTAAATTTATTAGCATTTCATAGCAAATTAATTATTACTTGTTTTAATTTATTGCCATCAGTATTATATGTTCAATCAAATTGAGAATCTAAAATAAATTCTTGTTTTTTATTAATAAATAATTGTTCCATTTCATCATAAACTTCAGTTAATAATTTTTTTATATTAATATTTTCAATGGAAAAATTTTGTTTATCTGCTTCAAGTTTTGATATATCTAACATATCATTAATTAAATTTAAAAGTCTATTTGAATTATTATAAACTTTTTCTAAGTAAGATTTTACATTTTCATTTATTTCTCATACATCACCATCAAGAATCATTGATAAATATCATCTTATTGATGTCATTGGAGTCCTTAGTTCATGGCTTGCTATATTTAAAAATTCATCTTTTTTAATATCTAATTCTTTTAATTCTTCATAAGCGTTTTTTATTTCCTCTTCCATTTTTTTTCTCATAGTAATATCTTCCATTGTTGAATCAAAATAAGAAACTTTTCAATTTACAAATATAGCTCTAGTAGATATTGATATCCATATTATACTTCAATCTTTCTTTTTCATTTTCATTTCATATGAACGAATAGATTTTCATTGAATAATTTCACTTATCAAATATTCTCTATCTTTTAAATCATTGTATAATGTTTTGATATTAATTTTTATCATTTCTTCTGCTGAAGAATATCAAAAAATTTTAACAAGAGCATTATTTATTAGTATAAAGTTTCATTCTTGTTTAACTCTAAATATTCATATAGGAACATTTTCTATAAAAGAACGATGTTTTAATTCACTTTCTCTTAAATGTTCTTTTGTTATTTCTATATCAGTAATATCAGTCATTATACATATATGTTCTAATACGTTATTATTTTCATCTAATATTGGTATAATAGTTGATTTTAACCAATAAAATGAATCATTCTTTTTTTTACATTTAATAATTCATTTCCACATTTCTTTATTATTTAAATTTGTTAGAAAATTTTTTAATTTTATACAAAAAAAATCTTCATATTTTTTTCAAATTAACTCGTTTTTTGTATACAAAGATAAATTACAAAATTCATCATTAACATAAACAATATCTCACCAAACATTAATTTTCGCTATTATATTTGATTTATCTATAGCATTTTTATGCTCATTTAATAGTTTTATTATAGTACTATTGTATTCTTTGGATAAAATTATTGCTATTATATCAAATATTAATGTAGTTTCATTAATTATATAGTTATCATATTTTCAATTTTCTATAATAGTATTTTTTAAAACTATAATTATTTTTAATAAATCATCTATTCATACATTTTTACTTTTTATATAATCAAAAAATTTTGTAGTTAAAAAAACATGTTTTTCATCTAATACATTTTTAT
>CAYRGR010000039.1:0-8120 GCA_964423755.1 uncultured Candidatus Peribacteria bacterium | reverse complement strand
TTTTATTAAAAAACTCATTTTTAATAATATTTATAAAACTTTCTAAATTATTAGATAACAAGTCAGGATCTCTTATCGTTTTATAATTATTAAATAATGTAATTAATTGATTTTCTCAAGCTATCAATAAAGAAGTATCATTTGAAATTATTTTTTTTCTAAAAGAAGCTTGTTTTAAATTTTTTTGTGTTCAATCATTTTCTTTATTCTCATTATTTTTTCTCATATAGTAGGTAGTGATAATATTATATTAATACATATAATAGATTTTTTTTACAAATTACAAATTTTATTTTTAAATATAGTTGACAAATAATTTAATTTATGTTTTAATATATTTGTACTTTTATAAAAATATAAACAAAAACAAAAATAAAAGTACAAATATTATTTTATATTATTTTATTTTATTTTAATATGAATTATTAATAAAATAAAAACATAAAAAAACTATCTGGTTTTTATCTCAAACCTGCCTATGCGATGAGGCTTCAAGGGTTTGAGATTTTTTTATTATAGCAAATTTTTGTAATTAAATTTAATTTATGATATAATAAATATGTTTATTAAAACATAATAAAATACACTTATATGTCAAATCAAAATTTTGTATCAGTTGAGAGTGGTTTTGACCAGATAAGAAGAAAGAATTTTTTTATTTATGCATTCATATCATCTTTTGTATGGATGTGTTTTCATTTTACATTAGTTTTTTTCTTTTGATTACAATTACAATCAGTTTTATTAGTATGATTATTTTTATGATTTTGAAATTTAATATCTTTTTTAGTAGATAGTCCAATTTGAGTATTACAAAAGTATTTTACTGCCAAAAAAATATTTATATTTTCAGCAATATTAATGTTACTTACGTCAATTATATTTTTATATTTTATATATTATGCTTCTCAAGCTGAAATATGAGTTGAGGTTTCATGAGATATATTATCAAAAGAAATGTTTACAAAATTTATTAGTTCTTCTTTTAATATTTTTTTACTTTTAATTTCAGTAACTTTTTATTGAATAATAAAAGAATTAAGTGATGTCACATCTTTGTCTTATATAATGAATAATTCTGATCCATCAGAATATGCAGAATTAATTTCAAAAAATAATATATTTTCATGAATATGATGTTTAACATGATTAATTACTTCTGGTATTATTTTACTTGCAAATTCTTTAATAGCTGTATTAATTTTAGTTATTATAGTTATAATATTTATATTATTTATAATTTTTTATTTTGATAATTCAAAAGATACTATAAGTATAGATTTTGCTGATATTAAAAAATTAAAACTTATATCTCCTAAAAATACTATAGAATCAGTAAAACAATATGTAGTTACTCAGGTACAAAAAACAGATTTTTTGGAATCTGCAAAAAATATAAAATATATTTTTTTAAAACCAATACAATTAAAAAATGAGATTAATTGGAAAGAAATTATTAATATTACAAAATCAGATATAAAATATTTTTATAATATATTATTAATTAAGCCATATAGTTATAAATTATTGGTTTTAGTTTGTATAGTTACATTTTTTTCATTTTGGGATACATTTGTGGTGACCTTTTTAATAGATTTTCTTGATAAAATAGCTAAATGATCAAAAATACCTTTATTTACTTGATATATTTTTATAGCAATTTTAGCTTTACCAGCTTACTGATTACAGTTGCCAATAATTTGAATTGCTAAAAAGGTATGAAATTTTATAATAACTCTTACATGAGTTATTGTTTCTTGAGTATCTATTTTTATGTTTTGATTATTTGATGGTTTTTTACCTATTTTAATATTATGAATATTAAATAGTGTTTGATATGCCGCAGCAATGCCTCTAAGTCAATGAGATTTTAGTGATGAATATAATTCAGTTTATGCGCAAAAAAACAATCTTAATGAAATTGATTCAAATGCATCATCCGCACCACTCAAAATGGTTTTAAATTTAGCAAATGTAATATGATTAATAATATGATGATTTTTGGTTTATACAGTATGATTTAATGGTACTTTTCTTGTATTTTGAACTCTTATAATTTCATTTTTTATATTAGTTTTAATCAAGAAAAAAGATTGGAATTTAAATTAAATTTTCAAATTTTAAATAAAGTAAAAATTAATTTGTTTTAAATATTGATTTTATTTATTAAGTTAATAAAATACATAATAGATAAATTTATTATAATATTTATATGACAATAAAAACATCTAAAAAACATAATTGAAAAGAAAGAATTATTTCTTGAAAAGAAAAAATTGTTGATACTAAAAATGAAATTCAACTTAGACCAAAATTTTTAAATGATTATATTTGACAAGAGAATTTAAAAAAACATCTTAAAATTGCTATAGATTCAGCTAAAATAAGAAATAAATCTTTAGAGCATGTTTTATTATATTGACCACCATGAATTTGAAAAACCACACTTTCTCTTATTATATCAAATGAGATGAATGTAAATTTAAAACATACTTCATGACCAGCAATAGAAAAACAATCTGATATTATTTCTATTTTAACTTCTATTCAGCAATGAGATATTTTATTTATTGATGAAATTCATAGATTAAAAACACAAATAGAGGAAATATTATATTCTGCAATGGAAGATTTTACAGTAGATATTATAGTCTGATCTGGTACTTGAGCAACTTCTATAAAAATGGAACTTCCTAAGTTTACTCTTGTTTGAGCTACTACTAAATTATCTAAATTATCATGACCATTAAGGGATAGATTTTGAAATATTTTGAAATTAGATTATTATGAAGAAGATAATTTATCTCAAATAGCAAAAAGATCTTTTAAAATTTTAGATTGTATTATTAATAATGAAGATATATTTAAAATTATTGCACAAAAGAGCAGGTGAACACCAAGAATCGTAAATAGATTTGTTAAAATAATCAGAGACTATAAAACAGTATGACATGATATAGAAAGCATTTCTTGAATTAATGAAATTTTTAAATCTTTATGAATTGATGAATTATGATTAGATAATCTTGATAATAAAATATTAAAACATTTAATAAAAAGTTTTAATTGAAAACCTGTATGATTAAATACTCTTGCATCTTTAGTATGAGAAGAAGAGGATACGATAGAAGAAGTGGTAGAGCCTTATTTATTAAAAATAGGTTTTTTAGAAAGGACTACAAGAGGTAGACAAATTACAGATGCAGGTATTAAACATATAAAAAAATTTGATTTATAATTTTTTTCCTTATAATCCTTATGCTTTATTTTAAAAAATAGTTATAATTTTAAATTATTTTTTATTATTTTTGCAAAATTAGCCAGGGTAGCTCAGTGGTAGAGCAGAGGCCTGAAAAGCCTTGTGTCGGCAGTCCGATTCTGCCCCTTGGCACCAAAAAAAATTTCTGTAAAGCAGAAATTTTTTAGTTATTAATGTTAATAAAATAATATGATTTTTATAACTTATGTTTTAGTAAATAAAGATTTAAAAACTTATACGGGTTTTACTAATGATATTGAAAGAAGAATAAAAGAACATAATATAAAAGATTCTAAAAAATGATGGGCAAATAGTCATTAACCCTGGAAACTTTTATATAAAGAAGAATTTACTTTTAAAAAAGATGCTATAAAAAGAGAAAAACAATTAAAGTCAGCACAATGAAGACTTTTTATTAAATCTATTATTAATAACTAAATACCCGGGTATCCGCCAGCTGGCGGAAGAGGCCTGAAAAGTCTTGTGTCGGCAGTCCGATGGCGTTTATCCGCCAACTGGCGGACCATCTTGGCACCAAAATTGTTATAAAGTAAAAAAGGGTGATAAATTTTGAAAATGATTTCTATATTAAATAGGAGTCATTTTTTTGTTCTATTGAAAATAATTATTAGATAAGATTATTTTTATAATTAAGTTTACCTTTCAATGTCAATTATATTAAAATTTAAGTAGTCAAAATCTTGAAAATAATTATTTCATGAATTATTTATTATCAAATTTTCATTATATTTTAATGTGTATATATATTCATAATAATCACTTCATTTTGAATATTTTATTTTAAATATATTATTATTTGGTAATAATATACTTTGTTCAAAATATCATAATTTATTTGGAGTAGTTGTTCATATAATATTTCAATTATTATCAAAAAATTCTATAGTTGCTCAAGATAATGTATATCATACTAGTCTTAATAATTTTTGATTTACAGTTATTCCGTTTATTAAATTTACAAGATTTGATCTCTTTATATCACTATTTTTGTTAATTTTTAATATTATACTTTTATGATATTTCATATTTGATGTATTATAAAAATCTATTAGATATATTTTTCAATCTTCAAAATCATTTATATTTTCGAATTTAAATAATCAGTTTTTATCTGAATTTACTGTTCATATATATCTTTTTTTATCTTCAGGACATTCATTTATTGTATTTCAATCTCATATTTCACAAGCAGTTGCTCTAATTGTATCATTATTCATTATTGAATGTTTAGAATATCATATTATTGTTGGTCTTTCAGTAATACTAATATCATAATCACTATGTGATAATATTCATATTTTTTCAAAAGTATTTCATTTTAATGTAAATGCTTTTCTTTCTTTTTGTCATCAATCATTCCACATTTCAACTATATAATCTTGATTTATAGCTAATTTATCTAAAAGTAATATTTCAAATTTTTTATCATCCAAAACAATAATAGATCAAGAAAGTAATATATTTGTATCTGTAATATCTTTTATTATATAATTTAAAGTTCAACTATTAGAGTATCAATTAAAATACAACACATTTGAATATATATCGTCGTCATTATAAATATTTGAGATGTAAGGTTGTGTAAAATTATCGTTTGTAAGTTTAATTTTATAAATAGCATTTCATAAAACATATTGACTCTGTTTTCAATCAATAAGTACATAATCAAATATTAAATTTTTTATACTTCAAATATCTCAAGAATCAAATTTATCTATTTTAAATTCAAAAAGTCATTTTTCATCAACATGCACATAATAGATTTTTTCATTTAAAATTCATTTAATTACGCTATTAGGATATGCCATTCATTTTATAATATTTGTAGCTATATTAAAATTATAATACATATCCTCTTTTAGTTTATAAGGATATACTAAGATTGGATTAACAGGTATATTTGTAATATTAACTAAATCAGTATATTCTATTTCAGAGTCAAAAACCATAGAAACATTTAACTTATCTCATATTTGTATTTTATTTCAATTTCATTTATATTTTAAAATATTTTGAAATATGTTATTTTCTCAAAATATCATATTTGATCATTTATTAGATTTTATATAAGGAATTTGTTCAACTGTAAATCAGCCATTTTTTTCTATTAAATAAGAATAATTATATAAATCTGGTTTTTGTCATGATATAATATATTTTTTAGAATTAATTAAAATACTTGATGAAGAATCTGGAGAGTCCGTTTCTATTATTTTAATAATTTTTCTGCCTTCTATATCTGTTTTACTATCATCTATAGTTTGGATTACTCATTCTCTAAGTTCATTTGATATAACTTCTACTTTAGCACTAGGTCAACTTGACAGAGGCTCTCAATTATTAAATAGTCTAGTATCTACAGTTACGGTATTATAAAACATTGATTCAGGTAAACTAAGACCAAATTCACTTAATGCTTGTAATACTTCTACTTTAGCACTAGGTCAACTTGACAGAGGCTCTCAATTATTAAATAGTCTAGTATCTACAGTTACGGTATTAAAATTTTCAGATATAGAAACACTAGATCAAGTAGAGGTAGATTCATATGGAGTAATAATAACTTTAGCACTAGGTCAACTTGATAAAGGTTCTCAGTTATTAAAAAGTCTAGTATCTATTGTTACAGTGTTGTATCATTGTAATCAAATATTAGTTAATCAACTTTGAGTTTGTTCTGTAAGCATTAAATTTACTTTAGCACTAGGTCAACTTGATAAAGGTTCTCAGTTATTAAAAAGCCTAGTATCTAGAGTTACTTGATTATAATTTCATATACTTGTTAAAATAATTCAAGAATAACTAGTATTTTTTTTGACGATTACTTTAGCACTAGGTCAGCTAGAAAGAATTTCTCAATTGTTAAATAATTTTGTTTCCACTGAAGCTATATTATAATTATAAACACTTCAAAAAACATTATTAACTAAAATTATATTTAAAAATATAATATTGATTAATATTTTGAATATTATTTTATTTTTATTTTTCATAATATATACTTAAGTAAAATTGTTTGACCTTACTGAAGCCGGAAAGTATGGAAATCCAGTCTATTTTAAAGTGTTTTTTTAGAAAGAAAAAATTGAATATCAATTCTTATTTAGGTATATTTTTTAGGAATTATCTAACAAGTGCCTCAAAAGTTATTTCAAACATTCATCAAGCAGGAATTACATCACTTGGACATAATATCCACTTAAGAATTGCTCCAGGTTCATAAGATATACTAGATCAAAAATCAAATCAATAATTTTCATTAAAATTTGGTTTACATCAACTTCCATCAAAAGTATTTCTGTTTTTTCACAAAAGATTTGGATTATTTCTAACTTTTATATTTCAATTAAATATAAAATTTTTAGGCATTATATCAGTAATAGTTATTTTATTTTCTCAACTTCATTGCAAATTTATTAAAGAATCATTATATATTCTTATACGGTAAGTAACTTTATCATCAGCTTTTTGTGTAGTTTCATTTAAATATCATGGATCTCATTCCTTCATAACTTTTTTTTCTATTCTCATAGAAGCTACTCTAGCTCAAATAGAATGAGTTGATTGAGATTGTGTGATATTATTATATGCTATAACTTCCGCTCTATATAAATAATTTGGCGATAATCAATTATGACTATTTAAACATCAAAATTGAATTCATCATCAATCAACAACTGTTTGTCATATATCTTCTCTTACTCAATTTGCAAAATAATAAAATTTAATTAAATATCAAGTAGCATTTGGCACCACATCCCAATTAGCACAAATAGGAGAATCAAAAGAATATATAATACTTCTTTGTTGTCACACAAGTTTTCAATCAAATACTGCTGTTGGTTTTGATAAATTTGCATTATTCATAATATAGATATTTCAATCTCAAGCTGAAATTATTAACTCTCATTTTCAATTTCAGTTAATATCAGTCCATATTATTTGGTCTGAATATCACATACTTCATAATGAATATCATATATAAAATCATTGTCATATAATATCTCCATATGCGTTTGTAAAATTCCAATATGATTCTCAATTAACAGGATTGATAGCATATAAATAACCATCACTTGATCAAATAAATATTACATCTTTTCAATTTCATAATCAATTTTTTACTTATAATATTGATGATCTACCTAAATCTAAATTTGTGATATCTATTCAAGATAATACTTCCGATGTATTGTTAATATAAACTCTATCTAATAGAGTAGCTCAACTTAAGGTGCTATAATATATTTTTCAATTTTTAAAATATCTATATCAATCAGCATAAGTTCATCAAGATGGCCATAAATAAGATATTGTTTCTCAAGCTGTAGAAACTCAATAAAGTTCTCACATAGCATTTGTTAAAAATACATTAGACATTCAAGTTATGCTATTTTTAAAAAGAGTAGGTTGAAATCATCTATAGCCATTAGTATCAGGATTATATAAATTTATATTAGAAATATGAGAAAAATTATTTCAAGATTTTTTTCATAAATATATTTTTTGTGGATTTCAAGATAAAAGTGTGATCTTAAAATAGTTATTATTAATGTTATTATAAAAAGCTTGATCTGGATTATATGTACTTATAGGAAAAGTATAATTTGTATTATTTTTTATATCATGCGATTTTCAGTTTGCTATAGCAAAAAATTCATCAAATCAGTCATTATTAACATCCATATGATATCAAGGATTATCATAAAAAGATTCTTGTGATGTCCAATTTTTAACTATTTTTAATTTATTATCTTGTACACTTTCTAATTCTTCAGATCTTAAAATAATTGATCTTCAAGTAGCTCAATTATAAAGAGCTCATAATCTAATAGCAAAA
>CAYRGR010000038.1:0-8143 GCA_964423755.1 uncultured Candidatus Peribacteria bacterium | reverse complement strand
ATAAGGCAGTGCCTTATCTGTACGAGGATGATAAAATATTGTTTGTTTCATAATAGAAAGGGGTTAGAAAATTTCAAGCCCAGGGCTTGAAAATTAGGCTTATTTTACAACTAATTGATAATTTCAATCTAGCAAATCTTTGATTATAAATCATTTATTTTCAATTTCATTTCTAAGATCATCTGCTTGTTGCCAATTTTTATTTTGTTTTGCTTCAATTCTTTTATTAGCTAAAAAAATAATTTCTTCAGGAATTTTTGCAGTTTTTTTATCTAATTCTTTTAATATTAAATTAAATAAATTTAATTTTAAAAATTTTTCATCAATATAAAAGACAGAATATAATAAATTGTCTAAATATTCAGACTTTATTTCATTTAAATTTTTGTTTATAGAAGATAAAAGTTTAGGAGTATTTATATTGTCTAAAATGTCATTTATAAATAGTTCAAAAATATCTTTTCATTCCTGTGTTTGTAAAAATTTAACTTCAAATTCTTCATAATTTTGAATTTCTTTGATTTGATTTTGAATATTTATAATTGAATTTTTATTAAAAAGTTCTGCAATTTTTTTAATTAAATTTATCCTTGAAACTTTTGCTTGTTCTAGATTTTCCCAGGTAAAATCTTGGTATGAATTATAAGTAGAATTTAGATAAAAATATCTTAAATCCAAGCCAGAAAATCATTTTTTTTCTATATCGTCCATTGTATATGCATTTCATTCTGATTTACCCATTCTTTTGCCACCTGTAAATAAAAATTTATTATGAATCCAATATTTTACACTTGGTTTTATTCATAGAGCAATTTCTGATTGTGCAATTTCATTTGGATGATGGATAGTAATATGATCTTCTCAGCCATGATGAATATCAAATTGTGCTCATAAATATTTAGCTGACATTGCACTACATTCTATATGCCAACCTGGAAAACCTATTCACCAAGGACTATCCCATTCCATTTGTCTTTTTTCTTCAGTTGGTGAAAATTTCCAAAGTGCAAAATCTGTAATATTTTTCATTCAATCTACTCTTTCTACTCTTGCTCAAGCTCTTAATCACTCTAAATGTTTTTTATAATTTGGTCAAATTACTTTACCATAATCTTCTATTTTGGAAGTGTCCATATAGATTCAATCATTTGGAATTTTATAAGTATATCATTTTTTTTCAATAATTTTAATCATATCAATTTGTTCTTGAACATGATCAGTAGCCTTTGGCATAATATCAAATTTCTCAATATTTAATTTTTCTATTCAATCTAAAAAAACATTTGTATATTTTTTTGCAATATCCCAAATATTAATTCATTCTCACTTTGATTTTTTTTCCATTTTATCTTCTCAATGTGAAGAATCTCAAGTCAAATGTCAAACATCTGTAAAATTCATTACTGAAATAGTTTTATATCACAAAATATTTTTAAGAACATTTCTTATTAAATCGGCCACAAAAGCAGCTCTAAAATTTCAAATTGTCGCATCTGAATAAACAGTAGGTCCACAACTATAAAACCCGACAAAATCCTTTTTTCATTCTTCAATAAAAGGAATAAACTCTTCTTTTTTTCAAGATAAAGTATTAAATATAAAAAATTTTTGCATATTTATTTAAAAATTAATTTTTATTTATAATATCCATACTTCAAATTCTAGTTTCTTTTAAGATATCTGATAAATTAGACCATTTTTCTGGATTAAAAGTAGGAGACAAAAGTAATTCAAACCACGTTTTAACCCATCAAAAAGGATTAGTCTCTTCCCAACTTATATCTACAATGCTTTTTATTTCTTTATTTATTTTTTTTATAATTTCTTGCGCATTTTTTGATAATGTTCAAATTTTTTCTGAGTCTATAGAAATAATGTTATTATTAGACATATTTACATTTTAAAATAATATATTATGCTTTAATTATATTAAAAACTTACCTAAAAGTCAAAAATATTTCTTTATTCATTGTAATATTTCTTTGAATTTATATAAAAATATATATTAAATAAAAATTGGTTTCGGTTTTTTTTCTCTTTCTAACAGGTTTTTTTTAAATTAAACTATATATTATTAATTTCTTTATTAAGTTTAATTTTTTTTACTTACAAAAATTTTTATAAAAATTTGCATTATTTAAATAAATAAATTATAATTAATTACATATTAAGTTTATATTAAAAATGGAACAAAAAATATTAAATAATGCATTAAGATATGTATTAGATTTACTTGAACAAATAAATTATTATCCTTATCATAATATAAATCATACTTTAGAGGTTTATGGTAGATGTTCTTATTTGTGTGATAAAGAATTTGTGTATTTACAAGATAAGACAGATGTTCTTTTGGCAGCATTATTTCATGATACCTGATTTACTAAACAATACTATAAAAATGAAGAAATTTGAGCAATTATAGCAAGACAATATTTAAAAAACCTTTGATTTGAAGAAGATAGAATAAAAAAAATAGAAAATATGATAATAGCAACTATTGTCTTTAATGAGCCAAAAAATAAATTAGAACAAATTATACAAGATGCAGATTTTGATAATTTATGAAGAAAAGATTGTATAGTAAAAACACTTAATTTAAAAAAAGAAATATTAATCGTATCTAATAAAAAAATTACATTAAAAGATTGGCTTACACAAAGTTATAATTTATTAAGAATACATTCTTATAATACTACAACAGCAAAAAATGATAGAGAGGAATGAAAATTAGAAAATATAAAACTTTTTGAAAAAAAATTAAGCATATACACATAATAAAAATTGGTTTTTGATTTTTTTCTTTTTAAAAAGCTTTTAAATTAGATTAGGTTTTCTTTATTGAGAGATTATCAAATAATTTTATCAGGTATATCTTAAATAGGTAAACTCATATTTTTTTTATTATTTGATTTGTTTCAAATAATATTTTTATATTCTTCTAAATCGGAATCTTGACTTAATTGATTATTTTCAACAAATAATTTATGTAATAACTCTTCTTTATTTTCTCTGTAATTTAAAATTCATCAAAATATAATAAAAATTGCTCATATTAATTCAAAAATTATACCATTTCAAATAGTTATATTTTGAAAAAATAAAGTAAATCATCTTATAGCATTAAATATTACTAGTGTTAAAAGAAAAATAATAATACCAAAAAATATAATTATAGTATGATCATAAAATATGATATTAATTTTTGATTTAAATTTTTCTTTATTAATATTAGATAATAATAAAAAACTCAATATTAAAATCATTATAGCGACAATAAATCAAATATATCAAACATTTAAACTAAATGCATTATTTGTAATAATAGCATTAAATTCTAATGTAAACCAATTAAAAAAAAGAGATGCAAAACATATTATAATTCATATTAATGTTATTCTTTTACTAATCGTTAAATTTAAAAAATTAAAACTTATACGATTAAAAAAAATATTAAAATTATGTTTTATTTTTCTGTTTTTTGAATTAGCTAAATAACTCATGATTATATTTTTAATATTAAAATAATTTATTATTTATACCTAACAAGAATTATTTTTCGGCTCTTTTCTTTTTAGAAACATTTTACAATTAAGATAGATTTTACTACCACGAAACCATCAAACTATTTTACTTTAGCTTATACTTTAATTAAATTTAAAATAAAGTAAAGAATATAAAACTTGACTTTTTTATAAAATTATTTAAAAATCAAAAATTGATATTTTATATAAAATATATAATATATACCTAATAAGAATTTGTTTTCGGTTTTTTTCTTTTTAGAAAACCTTTTAAATTAAACTATCCGCCAGCTGGCGGAGTCAAACAATTTTTTTAAAGTATAAATTTAATCTTGAGTAAACTATACAAAAAAATATCAAGTTTAAAATTTTAATTATCATTTATAAACTTAGCATTAATTTTATTAATTTGATAATTTATTACATAGTCTATATTTAAAGTATTTATTATTAATAAATAAAGTATGCATAATAATTTATCTAAAAATAAAATATATATTTTATTTAAATTAATTTTATGATTTTTATCATGAATATTTTTTAGTATAATTTTATTAATAAAAAATTTAATTTGAAAAAAAACACAGCCATTAAAAGAAAATAAATTTTTAGATGTTATAAATTTTTTGTTTCATATTTGACCAAAAAAGTTTTGGCAAAATCCTACATGATTAAAAATAGGCAGAAGTATAGCTACTTTTTTATGTTATGTTTTTGAAAAAGAAGATAATTTTAAAGAAAAGAAATAATTTAATTATTTTTAAATTTTAGTTTTTCTGTATCTTTTTAAAAAATCAGTTATATCTTTATTTGCCTCTAGTTTACCATTTCATAAATATTGATAAGATAAAAAATCTCAATATTCATTTTTAAGTCATTCATTATACACATCACTAGAAATATAAAAAACTCTTTGATCGTCAGTTGTTACTTTCATAAGATATCAATAATTTCTTTTTTTTGATGGCATTATAAGATGTTTTATTATTCATTCTTCTGGTAATCAAGATAAAAGTCAAATTTCTGTTATTAATAATTTAATATCTTCAATTGTACAATATCAAAATAATCTAGAATAAATTGAAATCATTTTTTTTAAATCATAAATTTCATGTTTATTATATGAGCTTTCATTATTGTTTCATGCTAAAACAAATTGCATTTCAAAATTAAAAGCGTTTTTATAATGATTTTGAAATCATTTTAAATTGTTATTTATTTCTCATTTTAAAGAAGCATTTTCAAAATCATCCGCAGTAGACACTTTACTTTTTTCTGTAATTTTATCATTTTTAGATTTTTCATTAGAGTCATCTTCTTTTTTTACTCATTTTTTAATTACAAATTTTTTATTATAATTTTCTTTAAATGCTTCACTTAAAAGTCATTTATCACAAATTGTTTTATTTTCTCAAAATAAATATTTACTAAAAATTATAATTGCTTTTTCTCATTCTTCTTTTGATCCTACTTCAATTCTTACTCATATAAGATCTTTTATTAAATCAACTTTTGTATATTCTCTATTATAAAGTAATTTTTGTAAAATTTTTGCATTTTCTTTTGTTCTATAAGTTAATCTTCATTTAATATAAGATGGTTCACTTCAATCTTGGGAATTATAAACAAAATCCATATTACCATTATTAATTCAAATATTTTCAGAAAGTACTTTAAATCAAGGAATTTTTTTAATTTCTTTTATAACATAAGCTGTATTTTTTTCTAATTCAGTTACTATAGGATTGTCTAAAATATCATTATAAGCAGCCATTGTCTTTATAATTGCACAATCAATAAGTCTTAAATATCATTTTTTTTCTTTTTCATTTTTAGATGTACTTAAAATGTAATCAATAAAGTCATCTATATTTCCCCATTTTTTATCTTCATATCATTTTGGGATTTGTAAAAAAAATTTTTCTTTCATTTTTAAAATAGTTTCTTTATAGACTTTATTTATTCTTATTAATAATTTATCATTTACATTTTCTGAATTTAAATTAATTCCAGATTCTTTATAAAGAAGCCCTTTTAATTCTTTTTTTGAAATTCATCTAACAGAAAAAAGATCAAGTTTTGTTAATCAATTTAATATATTTCAATTTAATATTTCTAAATAATTTTTATAAGATAGTGCCTCTTTTTTATTTAATCATGAACAATTATGTACTCCGTTTTTCATATATATATTTAAAATAATTGAATAAATAATATTATTTGTTATAATAACATAAATTTATTTTTTTTACAAAAAATTTATGATATTAATTTATTGAAAAGGTAAAGTATGAATGTGATTAAAAGATTTTTGTGATTATAATAAAATTAATGTAGATGTCAAGGATGATACTGATAATATTTCAGATTTTTCAAAATATTCTCAAATCATATTATCTCCTTGAATACCTCAAAATCACAGAATTTATCAAACAGGAAAGATTTTATGAGAACTAGATTTTATTTATTCTTTTATTCCAAAATGATTTAAGATTATTTCTATTTCTTGAACAGATTGAAAATCTACAACTACATGGATACTTTATAATATTTTAAAACAATATTTTCAAGATAAAAATAAGAAAACAAAAAAAGAAATTATAGAAACTGCAAATTTTATAACAATTTGAAATTCATGAGTTTTTTTAAGTGGTAATTTTGATGAACCTTTTTCTAATACTGTTTTTGAAATTCAAAAAAGATGAATTAAAAAATGATATATAATAATTGAAATATCAAGTTTTATGGCTTACAATATAAAAAAGTTTAAATCAGATTATGGAATTTTTACAAATTTTGAGCTTGATCATTTAAATTGGCATAAAGATATGCAAGATTATCTAGATGCAAAACTTAATATTTTTAAAAATACCACAAAAAAATCTATTATTAATAATCAAGTATTTCAAAAAACAAAAGAGCTTGGATTAAAAATAAAACTACATAATTCACGCATTTTTTGAATTTCAAATGATACACAAATTAAAGATTATATTGAAATGCCTTACATAATTATTTCTTGAAAGAAAAAATATAATATAAATGAAACAAATTTTAGTTGACCACATAATGCTTTAAATATTTTAGCTTCTACAATAGTCACAAATGAAATGAAAATTTGTTCAAAAAAAACAAAATTATATTTAAAAAATATATTTTGATTATCTCATAGAATAGAACTTATAAAAGAAATTAATTGAAGAAAATTTATTGATGATTCAAAATCTACTTCAGCAAATAGCTTAAAAGCTGCCTTAAATTCTTTTGACTGAAATATAATTTTAATTGCAGGAGGAAGTGATAAGTGAGATAAATTTGAATGATTAAATGAAATCTTAAAAACTAAAGTTATACATTGAGAATTAATATGACAAACTCGTGAAATTTTTGGAAAAATTTTTAATAAAAACAGTATTAGTTTTCATTATTCAGATTCTATGAATGAAGCAGTAAAAAGTGCTTTTAAAAAATCTAAAAAATGAGATGTAATTTTACTTTCTCCAGGTTGTGCAAGTTTTTGAATGTTTAAAAATTATCAAGATAGAGCAGAAAAATTTAAAGAAGCCATATCATCTTTAAAATGATATATTTAAAGAATCAAAACTTATATTTTAATTTTTAATTTTATACTAATTATGTATATTCCAGATCAAAAAATATTAAAAAAATATGCTGATGTACTTGTAAAATTTGCTTTATGGTCAGGTGAATGAATAAAGCCTTGAGAAGTTGTTTATCTTCAAGTCCCAGAAAGTGCTAAACCTATACTTTTTGAATTACAAAAATCAATTCTTGAAGCTGGATGACATTATATTACAAATTTTATTCCAGAATGAAGTCAAAGAGTATTTTTTGAAAATGCTTCCCAAGAACAAATTGATTTTTGGCCAAAGGATTATTTTCTTGAAATTGTAAAAACATGTACTCATTTTATTAGAATAGAGGCTACAAATGATAAATTTGAACTTAAATGAATTGATCCAAAAAAAATTATTTCAAGACAAAAATGAGCAAAATTTTATCTAAATGCTAGAGATGAAAAAGAAAATAATTGAAAATTAACATGGACAATTTGATTATATGGGACAGAAGCTATGGCAAAAGACGTTTCTATGACTCTTGAAGAATATTGGTGAGAAATTATAAAGGCTTGTTATCTTAATGAAATTGATCCTATTTCTAAATGGAAAGAAGTTTTTGCAAATATAGAAAATATTCGTCAAAAACTTAATAATTTAAATATAAAAAAAGTTCATGTAACATGAGAAAATATAGACCTTAATATTACAATATGAGAAAAAAGACAATGGCTTTGATGAAGTGGTAGAAATATTCCTTCTTTTGAAATTTTTACTTCTCCTGATTGGAGGGGCACAAATGGTAAAATTTCTTTTAATGAGCCTCTTTATAGATATGGAAATCTTATAAAATGAATTGAATTAGAATTTAAAGACGGTATAATTATAAATTCAAAAGCCAATATAGGAGAAGATCTTTTAAAAGAAATGATTGCCACAAAAAATGCTGATAAAATCGGAGAATTTAGTTTAACTGATAGAAGATTTTCTAGAATTACAAAATTTATGTGAGAAACTCTTTATGATGAAAATGTTGGTTGA
>CAYRGR010000037.1:0-8203 GCA_964423755.1 uncultured Candidatus Peribacteria bacterium | reverse complement strand
CAGAAATTATTAAAGAAAAAATTTTTTTAAATTTTAAAGATGAAATTCCTTATTCAATTTTTGTCGAAACAGATGAAATTGACGAACAAAAGGATTGTATTAAGATTTTGGCATATTTGTACACAGAAAGAGAATCTCAAAAAATTATTTTAATATGAAAAGGTGGACAAAATTTAAAGACAATATTAAGTCAATCGAAAAAAGATTTAACTCAAATTTTTAATAAAAAAATTTTTTTAATATTAAAAATTAAAATTTTACCGAAATGGAAAAAAAATAATAATGTTTTAAAAAAATTTCTAAAATAATTAATTATGGTAAACTATAATTATTTTGCAGAAACATTTTCTAATTCTAGAAAAAATTTATTATGGCCAGAAATAGACTATTTTGTTTCATATTTAAAAAGTATTTTTATTAATAAAAAAAATAAAGAAAATATTTTTATTCTTGATATTTGATGTTGAAACTGAAGATTGTTAAAATATTTAAAAAACCTAGATTTTAACTTTAATTATTTATGAATAGATTCATCAATAAAAATGCTTACAGAAGCAAAAAAATCTTTTAAAGAACATAAATTCAAATTACTATCAATGAAAAATATTGACAAATTAAAAATTAAATTTGATATTATATTTCTAATAGCATCTTTTCATCATATTAATTCAGAACAAAAAAGACTTGATATTTTAAAAAAAATTAGACATTGTCTCAATAATAATGGCTACGTATTTTTCACGAATTGGAACTTATTAGAAAATAATAATTTTAAAAAATATGAATCAAGTTTTTTATGAAACTGAGATTTTAAAATTAAAATTTGATCATATGTAAGATATTATCATTGATTTAAGGTAGAAGAACTAGAAAACTTATTTAAATTATCTAATTTTAATATTTTAGAAAATAGAATTTTTAATTGAGATAAAAATATAATATCAATTATAAGTCCTAATATTTCAAAACTAAATTAATAGATATTTTTTTATATAATCCACTTTAAAATAAAATTTAGGAAAAATAAAATTTATTTATATCTATATCTAATAATATTTTTTTAAATCATTTAAATTAGATTAAATTTTGTCGTCCTGAGGAGTCGTCAAACAATTTTACTTAAGTATAATTTGCAAATTAATTATTATTAAATATAGTATTTTTAATTTCTAATTTAAATTAATTAATATTTATGAAAATTTATAAAACCATAAATAATGATGAAATAAAAATTTTAAGATTAAAAAGCCAAGAAGTAAAAAAGGATGAAATCAAAAAATATATAAAATTAATCAAAGAAATGGAAAATATTATTAAAGATCCTAAATCAAACTGAATATGATTAGCAGCGCCTCAGGTTTGAATAAATAAAAGAATAATTTGTGTTTATTTATTGAAAAATGATAATGAGATCAAAAAAAATGGTAATATCATTTTTATGATAAATCCAAAAATTATAATTCATTCTAAAGAGTGTAATATAAAAGAAGAATGATGTTTAAGTGTACCAAATATATATGGTACAGTTTCTCGTTTTTCTAAAATAAAAGTGTCATTTTTAGATCAAAAATGACAAGAAAACATGTTGGAATTATCAAATATTAATGCTCGTGTTACTCAACATGAGATAGATCATTTAGATTGAATTTTATTTACCGATAAAATTATAAATATTACTTAAATAAAAAAAATGGATAAAAATTTATTAAAAATCAAATTTTTAGAAGAAGAAAATTTTATATTAAAAAATAAAATAGAGGCCTGTGCTAAGTGGATGAAAAAAGAAGTAGAAGCACAGATTCATAAAATAGCAAAAAGAAAAGCTTTAAAAATTTTTGAATCTTCAAAAGATGATTTTTTTAGAGAAAATCAAGAGCAAATTATTGCTTCTCGTATACAAAATTATTTTTGAGATATATTATTATTAAATGTACCAAAATCCACTTTAGAACATTTAATATATTCAGAAATTAATTATTATAGTTTACAAAAAAGTCCTAATTTAGACTGATTTAATGTGGTTAGCTCTTATAATAAAATTTTAGATCTTTTTATAGAACATTTTATAACATTAAATTATAGAAAATTTGTATTAAAAAAATGAATGGCAATATTAAAAACTAATGATCCCTTAGAAAAAGCACTACATTTAGTTGTTATTAAAAAATATATTTTATCAATATGAAGATTATATTGATTAATTAAAAATATTAGGACCAATCAGCAATTATATGAATACAGTGAGCTTTTTTCTTTATATATTAATAAATATGTTGAATTAAAAAATTTACTTTTAGATGATGATTTTTATCGTTTATTTACAGAAATAATAAATACTGATGTATTTTGATCAAAAAGACATTCTGGTAAAATTAACTTTGAAGAAACAAAAAGAGTAAGACAAATAATTACTTGAGATTTTGAAAATAAAAAATCAATTTTATATATGTTTTTAGAATCACAATCAATATTATACTAAAAATTGATGTTTGATATTATACTTAATAAAAATTATTTTGTGGTTTTTTTAAAAATTTTCTAAATTAGATTAAAATCCTTACTATAAGAACATTAATTTAATTAAATAAATTATAAAATAAGCCTTAATTCTTCTATTTCTTTTGGTGTAAAATAAATAATTAATTTTAAAAAAGATTTTTTTTCTTCTTGATTAAGAAATTTTGAATTTACAATTTTAGTTGATATATCTGATTTATAAATTGTGTTTTCCATTAGATTTAGATTATTAATTATAAATTAATTATTGTATATATTTAACCATAAAAACTATAATATGTCAATTATTTTATGAATTGATCCTGGTACTACTACAACCTGATTTGCTATTTTAAAAAAAAATTTAAATAAAATAGAAATTTTAGATTATTGAATTATTGAAACAAAACCAAAAGAAAGTCTTTCACTTAAATTAGTTGATCTTGGTAATGATTTAGAAAATATTCTTGTTAAATATAAACCTAATATTATATCTATAGAAAAATTATTTTTTTTAAAAAACATAAAAACATGAATTGATGTAGCACATGCTAGGTGAATTATTGTATATGTTGCTGCAAAAAAATGAATTAAAATTATTGAATTAACACCTTTACAAATAAAAAAATGAATTTGTGGAAATTGAAACGCAAATAAAATTCAAGTACAAAATGCTCTTAAATTTATTTTAAATTTAGATACAATTCCAAAACCAGATGATGCAGCAGATGCTCTTGCAATTGCATATATCGCTAGTTTATATTAAAAAAATTACACTATATAGTGTAATTTACATTCAGCATGAAATATTTTAATAAGCATTGATTTTTCGGGTTTTTTTAAAAATTTTTTATAGATTAAGGTTTTTTTTATAAGACTATTAAATAATTTTAAATTAAATATTCATTTTAAATTTTAAAACTTATTTCTTTTTCTTCTTTCTTCTTTTCTTTTAGAAAATTTATTTTTGAAAAAATAAAAACAATTATTTTTTTAATAAAATATCAAATATCAAATATTATTGGAATTTTATAAAAAGGATTTGATTCTATATTTGCAAGAAGTAAAAAAATAGGAAATAATATTAAAATTTGTTTGTCCGAATAATATCAATATATATAAAAAATTAGTATTAAAATTATAGAATATATTATTCATTGGATAATCGCTATTGTATATTTAGAGGTTTTATTTAAAAATAAAACAGGAATAAAAATAAAATTTATAAAAGGTACACAAATTAAATATTTTGGTAAAAATATATTTTCATTATAATAAATTTTACTCATATTTTCAAAATATTCTTGTTCTTTTAATTTTATTTTATTTAATTTTTCTTCAAAGTTTAATTCTTTTTCTTTTCAAAAAATTAATTTTATAAAAGATATAAGATAATAAAAATACGCTTTAATAAAGCAATAAATTTCTGTTAAACTATAAAGTTTTTTTCAAATAGAATTAATAACAATTTTATTATTTATAAAAATATTAACTCATGAAAAAACTATAATTAATATATAAAAAGAAATTATTATAAATAATAAAAAATTATATCATATAAAAATATAATATAACATTATTATAAAAGTAAAAAATCATCAAATATTTTCTCAATATTCATTTAAAGAGTTATTATGTTTTTTTGCGGAAATTAATCAAATAAATGGTAAATATGTTGATAAGTGAATTATTTTTTGAGTTTCATTTATATTATTAATTTCTTGTAATTCATTTTTTATATTAAAATTAATATTTGTATTAATAACATCTGGTTTTTCTCATTTATTTGCTTTATATACCCAATATAAAATAACACAAATAAGTGTTCAAAAAAATAAAAAACTAATAATTTGATGAAGATTTAAAAAAATAACAGGGATTTTATAATATAAATATTTTGATACAGATTTTGCTATTATAAAAGAATAAATCAAATATCATGCTAAAAAAAATAAATGAATTTTAGTAGCATTTTTAGCATGATCTCTTACAAAAACATTTCAAAAATTTGGATTCTTTTTTGCTATTAAAAAAATCCAACCTAAAAATAAATATGATATTATAGCATTTGTTTTAACTTTTTGATCTAACTCCATTTTATATTATAATTTATTAATAACATTATTATATCACAATATCTTTAATTTTTCAAATTTATAGGATTGTATTTAATAAATTATGATTTTTAAAAACGTTTTTGATCTTTTAATTTGCACATTTCATCTAGTATTATGATATTTTTTTAAATTTTTCATCAAATTAAATTTATTTTTCTCGTCTATTATCTAATACCTATTACCTAAAACCTATCATGGTACAACCGGCGGGACTCGAACCCACGACCTCCTCCTTCGCAGGGAGGCGTTCTAATCCAACTGAACTACGGCTGCAAAATTAATATAGGATTGATAGTTTTTATATTAATTATACTTGATAAAAATTACTTGATAGTCTCGCGATAGCTAAACTTAGTATAATTTAAACGGTTTTTAAAAAAGAAAAAAACCGAAAATTAATTCTTATTAAGTATAAAAAATATAAAATTCAAAACAATATTACTGTTTATGTTTCAAATTTCAAATTAAAATTAATTTTAAATATCGATATATTTTATTGCTTTTTTAAAAATTTCATTTTCTAATAATTGTAATTCATCTTTTTTAAAATTGGATAAAGTCCAATCCGCCGGATCATATTTTTCATTAAATCCAACTCAAATTTTAATACGCTTAAATTCTTCACTTCAAAAATTTTTTATAACTGATTTTATGCCATTATGTCATCAGTCTCTTCATTTATCACGAAAACGAACTTTACCAAACTCCATACTAAAATCATCAAAAATTACATAAATATCTTTTTTAAAATCTATCTTATAAAAATTACAAATACTAACAATACTTTCCCCACTCAAATTCATAAAAGTAAGAGGTTTTAAAAGTATTATTTTTTTTCAATTAAAAACTCATTCAGAAATAAGTCATTTAAATTTTGAATCCTTAAAATCTTCAAATCACCAAATATTTTTTAAATAATCTAAAAACAAAAAACCTGCATTATGCCTAGTTTTTTTATATTCTAATCAAGGATTTCAAAGTCAAATTATGATTTTCACGGTTTTTTTAATTTAATAAAATATACTTAATAATTCTAGAATAATATTTTTATTTTATTTTTTTTCAAAAAAAAACAAATTTAAACTTTTGTAGTAGATTATAATTTTTTAAGATTTGATTATATCTAAATTATTTTATATATATTCATACAGAGTAAGAGTTAATCTATTTTAAAAATTAAAATTTAGGAAAACCAAATTTACTTAAGTATAATTAATTTAATTTTAATATATATTTGTAACAAAAAGATATATTTAAAATTTTTAAAAAAAAACTTGATTTTAAAATTAGCATCAATATAATAGAGATGCTAAGATAGTTATTCGTATTTTATTTCTTAACCTTATAGACCTATGTTTAAAGGAAAAGTCTATTATTACAAAAACATAAATGGGAAAGAAGATACTTTTGAGCAAGAATTTGATAGTCCTAGAGCATATTATGATTTTATAGAAGCTAATCCAGAATATAATCTTGCTCTTGATAGGAATTTTGTAAATCCATTTGGAAGATTCCATAACTTAATGGAGGATATGATAGATAAGAGATTTGGTCAATTACTTCTTGGAAATGAAAATACTCAAAAATCTCAATCTAGACTTCCAGCTTGAGTTAATTTGGATAAGTACAGAAAAGATTTACTAAAAATTAGAGAAGAAAAAAAATTAAAAGAAGAAGAGAGATATGAGTTAGGCTTAGCAAAAAAAGAACTAGAAGCTTATCTAAAAGAATTTGAGCATGATGAGAAAAAAACAAAAGATATCAAAGAAGATATCAAAAAAATAGATGCTAGATTAAAAGAATTAATTTAAAATTTTATATCTTTCCCATTTATGAAAAGCCCGAAGATTCGGGCTTTTTGGTTTAATTTAAAAAGTGTTTAATATTTTTATTTTCCAAGATCATTCTGGTATAGTATTTCAGATAATCCAAGGATTTAGTTTTTTTATTGTAGAATAATTTAAATTATTTTCTGTACACCATTTTTTTAAATCAATTATATTTGATAAAATAATTTCTTTTGTTTCGGTTTGTTTAAATTGTTCTCATAAGTCTTCTTTATGAAAAATTTTATATCTATTTTCCATAACATATTTTATTGCTAATATTCTAAAAATATATCTTGAAGTTTCTTCATTTAAATATAAATCATAATATGAATTTACATTTTGATCTTTTAGTGCATTTTTTATTCAATTTTCTCAACGATTATATGCAGATGCAACTAATGTCCAGTTTTTAAAATTATTATTTAATTTTTTAAAAAATAAAATTGCAGCATCTGTAGATTTTTCAAAATCATATCTTTGATCAATATTTTTATTAATAATAAGTCAATATCTTTTGCCTGTAGATTCTATAAATTGCCAGATTCATCAGGCACTAGAATCGCTCAATGCATCATTTCTTAATGCACTTTCAGCAACTGCTAAATATTTAAAATCATCAGGAATTCATGCTTCTTTTAATTTTTTTTCTATATATGGAAAAAATAAAGATTCTCTTTTGTGATATAATATAAATTGATAAGTATTAAATTTTATTATATTTAATTCTTTTTCAAATTTTTCTTTATTTAAAATATATTTTCATTCAAATTCTACTTTTTCTCATGCAAAATTTACATTTGAAAAATCAATAAGCTCATTTATATTAATTTTATTATTTTTATAAGAATTGATAAAAAAAATAATACTAGAAATAAATAATATTATTGATATAAATAATATTTTATTATTTTTAAGCATATAAGTAATATTATAAATATACTTAAACTAACTTAATTTATATTTTTGTAAAATATAAATTAAACTATTTAATAATTATTGCTAATAAAATTTAGAAAAATTAAATTTGTTTAAGTATAATGAAATTATAATCAAAACTCTTAATTTTTTTATTTTCTTAAATCTAATCTATTCAATATTTCTTCGTATTTTTCTTGACTTTTTTTCTTAAGATAATTTAAAAGTTTTCTTCTTTTGGCTACCATAAGCATTATTCATCTTCTAGAATGATTATCTTTTTTATGTAATTCTAAATGTTTTTTTAGATTTTCTATCCTAGTAGTAATTATTGCTATTTGTACTTCGGGAGAACCTGTGTCTGTTTTATGACGAGCATATGAGCCCATTAATTCTTTTTTTTCTGATCTTTTCATATAAAATGTATTTTTAAAAAATAAAATTAATCCAGAAAATACACTAGATTAGTTATCATAATATATGTATATTTTATATTAAATCAATTTTATTATTTATTTTTGTAATTTTAATTATTAAAATTTTCATTTTTTTTACATTTTATTTTTATAAAAAATAACTTAATAATTAAAATTATATCAAATAATACATATTTTAAAGCAATATCTATCTTTTAAAATTATAATGATTTTTTGTCTTTAAATAGCCAATAATTATTTTTTTAACTCAAATATATCTAAGGTATGCTAAAAATTGTTTGCAAAAAAATTTGCATTATAATTTTTTTTGATATAATGGGCCTTGTAAGTTTATTTTATAATATAATTTTATACACTTATGAAAAAACAAGATTTAATTAAGGCTATTGCTACTAAAGCAAATTTAAGC